>JBAVNY010000204.1:0-4351 GCA_049691535.1 Candidatus Acidiferrum sp. | reverse complement strand
AGTTAGAAGACCTCAGTCTTTATAACGACAGCATTCCTGAGGCGCCGGGTAATTGGTCCGAGTTTCAAACGACCGTGTTTATCCCCGGTCCGCAAGGACATGGCCATGCCCTTTTTCTCTCAAGGGCCGCTTCGGAACAGGCAATAAAATTGGATACTCCCGCAGGAGCCTCGAAGTTCGAGGTGCGCACTTTGGAACTTCGTTGCGTGCCCACGCGCTGCGAGCCCTACCATCGGCTGGAAATGGATCGCCCCCAAGAGAAAGTAGTTTTTGTGTTTGCGGATGAAACCACACCGGATACGACCCGAGGTTACCGACTTGCCAGTGAGCTTTATCTTGCCGAGGGCCTTGATTTCAAGGGAGGACAAACCGAAAAGGTGGTATACGCCGACCTAATGATGCTCTCCTGGATTGCAGGACCCGAGAGTCCCCACCCGCTGCTTGCTCCGAGCATCTGGTATTCGGCCGCCGGCGAGATGTACCTCCGGGACAGTTTCTTCGCGCTCAACGGCATTCACAATCGAAGAATGAATGAAGATGTGTTTTCGCTTTGGGGTGAAAATCAGGGTCCAGACGGCGCAATTAACACGCTGGTAGAACCCAATTTCGCAAATGTCGAGCGCAAATCGAACGATTCCACTCCGCTGTGGCTTATATGGGCGCTCTTGAACCGCCGCCGTTTTCACACGGCCTTGCCAAGCGATAAGGTACGCAAGGCAGCGGAGTATTGCCTGCAAGAATATGATCGGAATCATACGGGGCTCTGCACTGCACATTTTGTAATGGGTCAACTGGACGTGATCCGCTATCCGGAAGGAACTTGCACCATCTGTGAAAACCAAGGCATGCTTGCGGTCACACTCCGGGTCATCAAGGAACTCCAGATTTCTGGCGTTAGTGAAAACATCTCGGAAGAGTACATCGGCAAGGCAGAGGCGTTCTACCGCAGCTACTACGATCCAACGCGAAAACTCATGCGGCCAGCCCGGGACATCGAGGATGCCATCGGCTTCGCGGAGATCTTCCCAGAGTTTTTGTCGCTGTGGCTATTTGGTAGGAAAATCCTGATCGATGAAATGGTAGTGAACCACCTCGATCGCATCCCAGTGATGATGCCAAGAAAGGATTGTCCCTATCCAGAAGCTGGCGGAACGCTCCGGCCGATCTTCATCGGGCTTCCAGCGGAAGGGAAGGGTTGGAAATATTTCAACGAGACTTGGCACCCCATGGTCAGCGATTCCTTCGCCGTAAACTATGCAAACCGAGCGATGGACGGGATCTACTACAACGGGGGCAGTTGGATGCGCCTTGAAATCTGCGGCTATGTTACGGGGAAACTTCACGGCTGGAGCGACGCCCGGAAAGCCATCGCAAATCGACTGTGGGCGGAACTGAATGTGGCGCAGGAGTTTCCCACTAGCCAGGAGTATGTCGCCACTGACCCTGCGCATCCATTTTTCGGATTTCATCGGGTCTTCGCCTGGAACTCATTTGTACTTCAGGCGCTAGAGTTAGCCGGACTTCGAGACCCGACAATGGACCCGGACTACGTCAGCCCGAAGTGAAATCTCTCCGCAAGTCCGTAGAAGTTAGTTTTCCTGTGCGCAAGGGTTCCGTTTTTCATATTGTCTACCGGGAAGTATGGAGCTGCCCTGAGTGATTCACAATGATTTCACATGTTACGCCCTTTTACCTCCAAAGGGCCCGCTCCAGTATCCCAACCACGTTCTACGCTAGTACAAAAGCATTAGACCGTTGGGTGCCATTTTCGGGTTTTTCGGGGTAGGTCCGATTCGAGTGGGTGAGTTCAAGTTGGCAACGGCTTGAATCTCAAGCTCGCTTTTGACCAATGCGGCAGGGGGAGCCCATGAAAAGATTTGCCTATGCTTTTGCACTTTCAGTGTGTTTACTGTTCTTGGCCACGGCGTCTCTCCATTCGCAGACCACCAACGGCAGCATCCAAGGTACCGTCACCGATCAAAGCGGTGGAGCAGTTTCCGGAGCCACTGTCACGGCGCGAAACTTGGATACCGGCCTTACGCAAACCACGACAAGCACACCGGCTGGCGTCTATTCTGTGCCAAATCTTCCTCCAGGTCGTTACTCCGTAACGGTTGAGGCCCCTAATTTCAAGAAGTACTCGCGAGAGGGCGTTACCGTCGCGACAGGTACGACAGTCTCGCTCGACCCCCCCATGCAACTGGGGGGCGTTTCCGAGAGCATCACGGTTTCGGCTGACGCAACCCAGTTACAAACGACCACTTCGGAAATCGGAGCAACTGTGGAGCCGAAGTTGGTGGCTAATCTGCCGTTGCAGGTTTCCGGCACAATTCGAAATCCCGTGCAATTCATCGAATTGGTTCCCGGATTCGTAGGTAGCGTTGACAACAATCCCGGAAGCAATTCGAGCGACGATTTTAAAGTGAACGGCGGGCAGGAAGGTGGAACCGACATCCTTGTCGACGGCGTGTCTATTTCGCTGGTTTCACCCAACACTCAGTGGAACAAGGGTGTCTCGACAGACGCTGTAGATGAGTTTCGTGTGTTGCAGAGCAACTTTTCCGCGGAATACGGCCAATCGGGGGACGGCATTGTCAGCCTAACGGTGAAATCCGGTACCAACGAGGTCCACGGTTCTGTCTATGATTTCTTGAGGAATGCCGGTTTGGACGCGAATAGCTGGGTCAACAACCTCACGAACCAAAAGAGGAGCGTGGATACCCAGAATGACTTTGGCGCAACGTTCGGCGGCCCAGTTTGGATTCCTAAAGTCTACAATGGCAAAAACAAGACCTTTTTTTTCTTCGCCTATGAGGGATTCCGGCTGAAAAATGGTGGCACCAACATAGATAGCTTTCCCAATTCAGACTTTCGAAGTGGGAATTTCGCTGCGATCTGCCCGGAAGGGTTCACAGCCAGTGGCGTTTGTAACAACCCTGCCAATCAGCTTTATGATCCCACGACACACACCGCCATCCCCGGCGATGTCTTAACGAATGATCCAAATTTCAAGCCAAGCACAGTCATGACCAACATTTTTGGACTGCTACCCCCTACCAGCGCCAGCCTGAATAACAACGTGATCGATCACACTGTATCGGCCACCACTGCAAACCTGTTCGATGTCAAGATCGATCACATCTTCTCTGATAAACACCGGATTTCCGGCGGGTTTGATTACGACAACACGAACACTGGCGGATCTTCGGATCTGGGTCCAATTTTCGGCTCGAGTACGCCGCAGAGCACTCGTTATGCCCGGATCTCGGACAATTACACTATTTCCCCCACAATCGTGAACCAAGCCATGTTTGGCTTTAGTCGCCGTTTTCGCGGAGAGGTTTCGAATAGTCTGGGCCAAGGATATCCGGCAAAAATTGGTCTCACGGGTGTAAATAACACGACTTTTCCATGCATCAAGTGGGGCGCCACGAATTACCAGGTAAATAACTGTGGAGACTCTCAATTCGCAGACAACGTTTACCAAATTACCGATGCTGTGAGTTGGGTAAAAGGAAAACACACCGTTAAATTCGGAGGCGAGATTCGCATGTTGCAATTCAACGTGCGGCGCCTGACCCAAGGCTCGGGTGAGTTCGATTTTGCACCCACACAAACAAGCAGTACTGGCGACGCCTCCGGAGTCGGCGGCAACTCGGTGGCCAGTGGGCTCTTTGGCTTGTCCGACACCACAACGCTAAACTATGGAAATTTCAGTGGTGTGCGATACAAGGATTTCGCGCTGTATGCCCAAGACTCATACAGACTCACTTCGAAGCTGACCCTGAACTACGGCCTCCGCTATGATATCGATATTCCAGCGGGCGAGGCATTCAATCGGTTCTCCGCTGTAGATCCGAAACTACCCAACCCCGATGCTGGAAATATTCTTGGCGCCTACACCTATTACGGCTACGGAGCGGGACGGAACGACCAGAAGCGCCCGCAGGACATTTATTATAAAGCGTTCGGTCCACGCGTCGGATTCGCCTACAGCATAAATGAAAAGACCGTCGTACGGGGTGGTTATGGGATCTACTACGAGGCATTAAAAGAAGGTTCCTTCGCGGACCAAGATGGATTGGGATTTTTCAACCGTCAGACAGTAAACATCACCAACGGCGGCCCCACACAGATCGACAACGGTGTGACACATATCTTTCCCGCTACCGGACCCCTTACTCCCGGAGGGCAGAACAATCAAAACGGCGTAATTCTGGTTCCGGCGAATACAGGGCGCCCTGCAGATATTCAAACGTGGAATCTAGATGTCCAGCGCCAGATCATGAACAATCTCATGGTCAGCGTGGCCTACGTCGGATCCAAGGGAACCCACTTGCCGGCGTTGAAT
>JBAVNY010000203.1:0-6199 GCA_049691535.1 Candidatus Acidiferrum sp. | reverse complement strand
AGATAATCAGCCCGCCACCTCGCACGCTATGCCGCGAAACAAGTAGGGACCCACGTTAAAATCCGTATCGCCTCCGAAATTGCTCCGCTGGGTGCCCCATCGCCCGATTTGACGTAGGGAGCTTTGGTTTTTCGTTTCCGCATGCGCTTCTACCCTCTGCTAAAATTCCGTCGCCATGTCCTCCGCTGAACTTCTCGACTTCCCGGTCCCCAACTCCGGCAACGTCTCCGCGCTCCTGCTCGTTCCTCCCGCCGCGCACCAGCTCCTCGTCCTCGCTCACGGAGCGGGCGCCGGCATGCGGCATTCCTTCATGGAAAGCCTCGCCGCCGCGCTCGCCGACGTTCACGTCGCCACTTTCCGCTACCAATTCCCCTACATGGAACAACATCGCCACGTTCCCGATTCTCCTGCCGTCCTTACCTCCACTGTCATCGCTGCCGTCGCCACGGCCCATCAGCTCGCGCCGTCACTCCCGCTTTTTGCTGGAGGCAAATCCATGGGCGGACGAATGACCTCCCAAGCAGCCGCGAAGCATCCGCTCGATCCCGGGCGTGGCCTCGTCTTCTTCGGATTTCCTCTTCATCCGCCCAAGCGTCCCGGCACCAAGCGCGCCGACCATCTCGTCCAAGTCATACTTCCCATGCTTTTCCTGCAAGGCACGCGCGACACCTTGGCCGATCTCACCTTGCTGCGTCCCATCTGCAGCAAACTCGGCTCGCTCGCCACTTTGCACATCATCGACTCTGCCGATCACGCCTTCCACGTGCTGAAACGCAGCGGCAAAACCGACGCCGAAGTCCTCCAGGAACTAGCGCAAACTACCGCTAATTGGGCCTCTTCAGTCCTGAAGTCTTAGCTACCCAGCTGACGGCGCGTAAGGGGACATGCTGAAACATTGGAGTGCACCGCGAAGAATCGCTGTGCCACAGGGGCGCAGTGACGCTGATCGGGGCGTCTAAGCTGCTTGTCTTCTCGCCCAAATCCTGCATTCCGCGCCGCTTGCCAGGTGTTTCCCCAGTAAAGTTTTCTGCTACTTTGTCGTCTAGCCTACATAGACGCTCATCGCGCAAAAATGCAGTACAGTCGTTTCAAGCAACACGGCCAGGAAAGCGTGCACAGCATTTTCCACTGTGTGTCGTCCTGTGGCTGCACATTTCATTTTGCGAAAAGGAATCATGCTCAAGAGAACTCCTAGTGCCTTACTGGCCGGCGAGCGCTCCAATTCCCAAGGCAAGGCCATCAGCAATAAAATCTTGCTCGCGCTTCCCGACGATGAATTCCGCGTGCTCCGTCCTGACCTGGAATTCATGCCGATGCCGCACCACCGAATTCTCTACGAACCCAATCGCAAAATGGAGTCGGTGTACTTCCCGAATAGGGGATTAATTTCTCTGGTCATCGTCATGGCCGATGGCAAAACCGTGGAAGTCGGGGTTCTTGGCAGCGAAGGATTTGCCGGCGTTCCTTCTATCGCGGGGTTAACGAGAAGTCCGGTGCGCGAAGTGGTTCAGATTGCCGGCGATGGTTTCAAGATGGACGCCAACCTGTTCCGTCAGGCGCTGCAATCTTCTGTGGTTCTGCTGGCTGCCGTGCATCGCTACTCCATCGTGTTGGGCATGCAGATTTCTCAAACTGCCGCGTGTAATCGTCTTCACGATATCGAGCAGCGCCTCGCCCGTTGGTTGCTGATGGCCCAGGACCGCGTCGACAATGGTTCCGTTCGCATCACCCACGATTTCCTGGCCACCATGCTGGGCACCGATCGACCCACCGTCAGCGTCGCTGCCGCCACCTTGCAGCGCAAAGAAATTATCGATTACACCCGCGGCACCGTTCACATTCTCAATCGCAAAGCACTCGAACAAACTGCTTGCGAGTGTTACCAGATCATCCAGCAATTTAATTCCGAGATTAATCTCAAGTAGGTGGGTTGGGTCTTTGTGAACAATGAGCAGGTCTTCGTTCTACCGAAATATCTATACCGACGGCGATACCAATGCGATCGGCAAATCGAACTTATTTCGGTCGCGCCGCTTTGAAAAGGACAAATCAATGATGCCGCCCTTTGACATCTTCTACGTCAATAGCGAAGGCTACATCTGGCAAGAGCCCGCCGAGTCCCTCGAATCCGCGAAACTGCGCGTCCAACAACTCGGCGTTTCGCGCCCCGGTGAATATCTGATCTTCAGCCAAGAAACCGGCGACAAACTCTCGATCAAGGTAGCGCCGCCAACTCGCCTGGGCTAACCCATGCATTCGCAATCCTTTCCAGCCGTCTTAGAATAAGTCTTTTATTTCCAATACTTACGCAAAAACCGAGAGTCGGAGAGTCTTCCATGTTGTCCAAAGAGTTATCCCTTTCAATGTCGGCATGCCGACATTTTCCTTGGCTCAACACCCTCCAAACTCACATGTTTTCGCAAAAGCAGCCCTCCTGGGGCCATGTTGGCGACTGAGTTACTCAGATATGTCTACGTTTCTCGTCGAATCGCTTGTCCGGACGATGCTTTCCGCCGATGGCGCTTTCATCACAAAGTACCTGCGGTCTATTGCCAGGTACTTATGTATTGCCGAAGCTGTCGAAGCCGGGCAATGGCGACAGTTCTTAGGGACTTTTGCACCGCTGAGCCCCACTATGGCCACTATTGACCGCCTTCAACTCGATCGCATCGAACGCCGCGGCTGGCAACTCACCGTGTTCTCCGCCGTTTTCGTCCTGGTGCTCGCCGGTGGACTCGCCACCTTCATGTATCCGCTGGTTTTCGTTCATCCGGAAGGTAACAAGTGGACCCTTCGCGTAGCCTTTTTCGGCTTTTGCGCGCTTACACTGCTGTTCTTGGGCTACCTTTTCGACCGCCAGCGCGCTTTTCATCAGCTCAAACTCCAGTTGCTGGAAGAACTGGAGCGCAATCTCAATCTCCAACTCCAGGCCAGCGACGATCTACTGAAATCCATGCCCGACAAAAATCACTTCTGGGACCGGCTGAGCATGGAATTTCGCCGTGCTTTGTCCATGCAGCGCAACCTCTCTCTCGTTCTGGTCAAGACCAAGCTAACCGCGAAATCCTCTCAGGCCGATCAAAAGGCAGCGCTTAGCGACGCTGCGAAAGCCATGTCCAGAAAACTTCGCCCCACCGATTCCATCTACCATCTCAGCGAAGACGTGTTCGGCATCGTGTTGCCCGAAACCGATACACTCAACGCCAAGCGGGTGGCGCTTCGCCTTCAGGAAGAATTACAACCGGTTCGCGCTAAATTCGGCGCCACCTTTGATCTCACCGCGCACAACTATCCCTCCCACGTGAAGAGTTCGCACGAGCTCGAAGACATCGTGAAATCCATGCTTCCCGAAAAGGAAGAATGGGAAGCGCCCGCGGAAGTGTCGGCAGTCTAGGTCGCGTCAGGGCACGCTCATTCTTTGTGCGGGAAGCTAGGACGTTAGCCGGGATTTCGGGTTTTCGGAGTTTAGGAAAACATGACGCTAGCGCAACGCTTGCTGCAAATCGTCAATCAGGTCCGCCGCATCTTCCAATCCTATGGAGACACGCACCGTTCCTGGCTTTACGCCCGCCCGCAGCAGTTCGTCCTTGCCCATGCGGTAGTGCGAACTGTAGACCGGCAGCGTGACCAGCGATTCCACTCCTCCAAGACTTACCGCTAACAGAAATAATTTCACGCGATCACAAAAACGCGTCGCCGCCGGCAATCCGCCCTTCAGATCAAACGCCAGCATCGATCCAAAACCCTTCATCTGTTTTTTCGCTAATTTGTGATCGCGATGCGATTTCAGTCCCGGATAATGGACTCGTTCTACTTTCGGATGTTTCTCCAGAAATCGCGCCACGCGAATCGCATTTTCGCATTGCTTTTCGAGGCGAACGCTCAGCGTCTTCATTCCGCGATTCAGCAGAAACGCAACTTCCGGATCCATGCAACCGCCTAAACTGATCACCATTTGCCGAACCGGTTCGATGCGTTGCTTGCTTCCCGCGGCAACTCCGCCAAGCAGATCGGAATGCCCTGACAAGCCTTTGGTCACGCTGTGCAACACAATGTCGAATCCCAATTGCAATGGATTCTGCAAAACCGGCGTTGCGAAGGTATTGTCGGCAATGCTAATCAGTTTGTGTTTCCTGGCAAAGGCAACTGCTTTGCGGAGGTCGACCAGAAACAGCGAAGGATTTGTCGGTGTTTCCACGTACAAACATTTGGTCTTCGCGCTGACCATTTGCTCGATTCCCGCTAAATCCGTTTCGACATGTTTCACGGTGATTCCGCAGCGCGGCAAAACGTCGCGCATTAATCGATACGTTCCGCCATAAAGTTGCGCGGTGGAAATCAGTTCATCGCCATCACGCAAAACGCTCAGCAGGGTGTGCGAAATTGCGGCCATTCCGGAAGAGGTGACAATCGCATCTTCTGCGCCTTCGAGCGAAGCGATCTTGCGCTCGGCAACAGCAAGCGTTGGATTTCCGTAGCGCGAGTAAATGTACGCTTTATTGGTTCCTTCGGCCCAGCGTTTCATCTCTTCGCTGGAAGAAAAGGTGAATGTTGAGGAACGCACGATCTCGGAAGTCACCGGTTTGGCAAATCCGTGGCGCATCGGTTCGCCGGCATGAATTGTGCGGGTAGATGATTTCAGTTGCGGGGGAATTCGAGGCTTCATGCTGGCGATTATTCGCCGCGACGCGGTTCGCCGCAACCACCAAATTGGGTGCGACGCGTAGCCGATTCTCGCGACGCTTTGCGCTTGACAGCTATCGCCACTAGTACAATACTGACCCAGTCATGAGTGACCTACTGGTTCTAGCGACCCTGTTGCGTGGCCCAACGCATGGCTATGCGCTGAAGAAACAGATTGGCCTGATTACCGGGCAAGGCGATCTGCACAACAACCTGGTTTACCCGCTGCTGAGGCGTTTCGTTGCGGAAGGCTGGGTTACACGGCGAACGGTAAATGGAGAACGGGGACAAACGCGAGAACTCTATGCACTATCGGCAAAAGGCCGGCGCGAACTGATTGAGAGATTGAGTGTGTTTTCCGAGAAGGACGCGGCGCATGGAGAAGCGTGCCTGATGCGCGTTGGACTGTTCGCCATCCTTGCTCGGGAAGTACGGCTGAAGATTGTCGATACGCGCGATGCGTGGCTCGCGGCGCGTCAGCAAAGGTTGCAACATCTTTCCTCGGGCATGGATTTGGGCGAATGGGGCGGAGAAAGCGTTGCGCTTCTGCTGCGCCAGATCGCCTTGGAAAGAAAATGGCTTTTCGCATTACGGAAAAAGGCGGCGCATGGCGCCAAGCGTAAATCGGATTAGGTTCAGAAATATGTACGGAGGACAACGCTCATGAGCTGGGACATGTTCAGCGGGCCCTTGACGAGAGAACGAGTATCCATTTTTGCCGGTTGGATGTGGATGGTGCTCGGCGCACTGTGGTTGGCGATGTGGTTCACGATGAAGCGCGCCAAGAAGATAGAAAATCCGCTGGAAATAGCGCAGCACGCGATTCCCGCGATTGTGGGGTTCTGGCTGATCTTCGAGAAGTCGTGGAAATGGGCTCCACTGCAGCAACACGTGCTGCCGGATGTTCCGTCCGTTTGGGTTTCCGGACTGGTGGTGACGGTCGCCGGAGTGGCGATGGCGATCTGGGCGCGATTCTCGCTTGGGAGGAACTGGAGCGGCGTGGTCACGCTGAAAGATAATCACCAGTTGGTGGGCAGCGGACCGTATCGCTGGATCCGTCATCCGATTTACACCGGGATTTTAGTTGCCGCAGTGGGGACAGCGATGATTCACGGACATTTGCGCGCTTGGATCGGAGTTGCGGTGCTGTTGTTGACGTTTTATTTCAAGGCGCGGCGCGAAGAAAAGTTTTTGCAACAGGAATTTGGCAGTGGGTTCGAAGAGCATGCGCGGAGAACCGGAATGTTTTTGCCGAGGTGGATGTAACGGCAACGTGATTACGCCGCGCGAAAATATGCGATTGACGTTCGATTTTGAGAGAGCGACTCCGGCGTGTTGGATTGTGATGAAAAGGTGTCGCACCTACGGCGCTGCCCGCTAGATCTGGGCTAACTTATGCCGCGCCTCCGGCGCTGGATTTTGCCCGCTTCATGTTCAGTGCGAGTAGGGCCGAAAGTTACAGAACAAGTAAAGCATCCTCTGTCGCGGTATACCGCGTCGTACTGAATACCCCTCA
>JBAVNY010000202.1:0-3625 GCA_049691535.1 Candidatus Acidiferrum sp. | reverse complement strand
TCCACGGACTTCAAGGGGCAGGATGCCAGCCTGCTGGAAGAAGTGACGGTGACGGTGTTTGGCAAAACGGGCGAGCGCAATGACGTGATTCGCAGCAAGAGTTGTCGTTACTCCAAGGCGGATGGCGCGATCCAGTGCAGCGGGACGGTTGATATGGAGCTGCAGAGTGCGGCGGATGCGGAACGGTCGAAACAGACGCCTGGTGTGCCGCAGGGCGTGGTGCATGTGGCGACCAGCGGCGTAACGTTTGACCGGTCGACGGGCAACGCGCAAACAGTGGCTCCAGTGAAGTTTGACTTCCCAAATGGCAGCGGGGATGGAGTGGGGGCGGTCTACGCTTCGGAAGAAGGGCACCTGC
This sequence comes from Candidatus Acidiferrum sp., assembly GCA_049691535.1. Classification (GTDB taxonomy): domain Bacteria; phylum Acidobacteriota; class Terriglobia; order Acidiferrales; family UBA7541; genus Acidiferrum. The sequence continues at coordinate 3,267 of JBAVNY010000202.1, read as the reverse complement.
GTTTAGTCAGCGATGTGCATTTGAAGCTGCGTCCAGCGCCGCCGGATCCGGCAAGACCGGTGCAGCGGAAGCCGGTATCGACGGTGACCGAGGTTGCGGTAAATGGCAGCAGTCTGGAATTCGACAGAAATACGGGAATCATTCAGTTGCATGGGCCGGTGACTGCCGATACCGCGGCGCAGCGGCTGACCTGCGGTGGGCTGGTGCTGACGCTCGATGAGCAATTTCGCTCGCAAACCCTGATAGCTAGCCCGGGAACTTTGAAGCAGGAACCGCAAGTCACCACGCGCGGCGCGAGCGGCGAAAACACATTGACGGCAGATAAGCTCACTACCCGATTTGCGCCGGAAGGCTGGATTCGGACCGTGGATGCGGAAGGAAATGTGCACGGGATGTCGGCGAGCGGATCGCTGCAGGCTGAGAATGGACAGTTGGAGATGTGGCCGCGGCTGAATGAGGCCAAGCAGATGATGATGCGCGGAAACGTGCGGGCCACTACGCGCGACGCGAAGACTGGCTCGCAACGTCACCTGGCCACGAATGTGTTGCGGCTTGATTTCTCGGGAGGGAAGCCGGGAGAGACGAGTCATGTGCAGCACGCCGAGACTGTGGAGCGAGGGACGCTGGAGTGGACCGATGCGGCAGCGGCATCGGCGCCGGGCGCAACGACGGCGCGTTCGAAACTTTCGGGAGACAAGCTGGCGCTGGATTTTGGGCCGCTGGGCAAAGCGCGGCAATTGGTTGCTACAGGCGCAGTCCAGACCGAGCGGCAAGCGGGGACGGGACCGTTGCAAACAGCGAGCGCCGCAAGCGGCGTGGTGCAACTGGAGCCGAAGGGTGGCTGGTCGCAGATCACCATGCACGATCATGTGCGCTTGAAGGAAGGCGACCGCAGCGCTGAGGCGCAGCAAGCCGTATTTGTGAAGGCGGACGAATCGGCGGTGCTCAGTGGGCAGGCGATGGCACGAGATGCGAACAGCGAAACGCGCGCGGCGAAAATCATCTTTCATCAGACCACCGGCGATGTAGAAGCGGAAGGCAATGTGCGCTCCACGGATCTTTCCGCGAAAGCGAGTAGCGTGAGTTTCAGTTCTGCGGCTTCGAATATTTCGGCGGATAACATGAAGGGTAATTCGAAGACGGGACGGGCACTCTATTCGGGACACGCGCGATTGTGGCAAGGCGCATCGGTGCTGCAAGCAGATTCGATCGATTTGCAGCGAGCGACGCGTGTTCTGGTGGCAAACGGAAATGTGAAGGCGGTATTTTTGCAGGCGCCGCAAACGCAAACGGAAGCGCAAGTGTCGAGCGTCACGCAGGTGTCAACGGCGTCATCGACTGGGAAGGCCAAGCAGCCTACGGTGTGGCACATCTCGTCGGGCACGCTTACGTATTGGGATGCGGAAAACCGCGCGCACCTGGAAAAGGACGTGGTGGTGCAATCGCCAGAAGAAAAGATACGCAGCGCCGCGTTGGATCTGGAGTTTACCCGGGATGCGAACACCAAGGGCACGGGCCCAGCGACCGGAGGAGCGGCGCAGATCAGCCGGGCAGTGGCGACTGGCGGCGTAGTGGTGGAGCAATCCGGGCGGCGCGGCACTGCGGATCGCGGCGTGTACACGGCTGCGGACCAGAAATTCGTCTTAAGTGGCGGAACACCCACGCTTTACGACGTCACGGAAGGCACCACAACGGGGCGTGAATTGACCTTCAATATTGCGGATGATACGATCATCGTCGACTCGGGAAATGGATCGCGAACTCTTACCAAACATCGAGTTCAGTGACGGATTGCTGCCGCACTTTCGTGACACGGAATGCCCAAACTCCAAGGCGTCGATCTCAGTAAATCCTACCGCGGACGCAAAGTAGTCGATAACGTCGAATTAGAAATCGCACAGGGAGAGGTCGTAGGACTTCTCGGCCCGAATGGCGCGGGCAAAACCACCACGTTTTACATGATTGTCGGGCTAGCGCGTCCTGACTCCGGCCGCGTACTTCTTAATGGCGACGAAATTACGGATCTGCCCATGTATCTGAGGGCGCGAAGCGGCATTAGCTACTTGCCGCAGGAGCCTTCGGTGTTTCGGCAACTCACCAGCGAGCAGAATTTGCTGGCCGTTTTGGAGACGCTGCCTTTGACGCCGGAGCAGCAACGCGACCGGCTGGAAGAGCTGCTGGCGCAGATGGGTCTGGAAACGGTGCGGCAGAGCAAAGCGTACATGCTGTCTGGCGGGGAGCGGCGACGGTTGGAGATCGCGCGATCGTTGACGCTGCAACCGGCGTTCATCCTGCTGGACGAGCCATTTTCGGGGATTGACCCGCTTACCGTGAAGGATTTGCAGGATTTGATACGGGATCTGAGCCGCTCGGGCATCGGCATCCTGATCACAGACCATAACGTACGGGAAACACTCAGCGTCACAGATCGCGCGTACATCGTAAATCATGGGAGAATCATGAAGAAGGGTACGCCGCAAGACCTGAGCAACGACCCCGAAGTCCGTCGCGTCTACCTCGGTGATAGCTTCCGGCTGAATTAGGTTTATGCTAGTAACTGAGAACGGGACCCATGGCTTGGCAAGGACTCAAACTTAATCTCAAGGTAACCCAGAAGCAGATTCTGACGCCGGGACTGGTGCAGATGGTCAGCGTGTTGGCGCTGAACCGACTGGAACTGCGCGAGATGATTAACCAGGAGATGATAGCCAACCCGGTCCTCGAAGAGCTTTCCGAAGAACCCACGGTTAGTGACAACTACAGCGACGAAACCTTCCTGAAGGCGGAAACCGAGAAGGTGCCGGAAAAGAAAGAAGCCAATCCTTTTGATGAGTTTGACGTTGGAAGCTTCTTTAACCAGTATCTCGATACGGGTGGAGATGGAGGGCAGTCGCAAGAGCGCGAAGTCAGCGAGCGGCCTTCGTTCGAAAAGTTCCTTTCCTCTGCCGCCGGGCTCACCGATCACCTCGCCTGGCAACTTAGCGTAACAATTTGTACGGATGCGGTGCGCGAGATCGCGGAAAACATCATCGGCAATCTGGACGAGAACGGGTACCTGACCGCCTCGCTGGAAGAACTGGCGCAAGACGGGAAATATAACCAAGACGATCTGGAAGATGCGATGGCGGTGGTGCAGGATTTTGATCCCATCGGAGTGGGGGCGCGAGATTTGCGGGAGTGTTTGCTGCTGCAGATCAAGGCGTTTGACCCGCAGAACACGTTGGCAGCACAAGTCGTTTCCGACCATCTGAAGCAACTGCAATCCAA
>JBAVNY010000201.1:0-3878 GCA_049691535.1 Candidatus Acidiferrum sp. | reverse complement strand
GACTAACTCCGCGCAGAAGTTCTTCCGAGAAAATAGCCGCTTGGGCATCCCGTTGATGGTGCACGAGGAATGTCTGCATGGCCATGCAGGGGTTGACGGCACCAGTTTTCCTCAACCAATCGCTCTCGGAGCGACTTTCAATCCTGAATTGGTGGAGTCGCTTTATTCCATGACCGCGCTGGAGGCTCGGCTACGCGGTGCGCACCAAGCGCTGACACCGGTAATTGATGTGGCGCGGGATCCGCGCTGGGGCCGCGTGGAGGAGACGTACGGTGAGGACCCGTACCTGGTTTCACGTTTAGGAATTGCGGCGGTTCGCGGCTTCCAGGGAGACCGCACCTTCCGCGACAAACACCACATGATCGCGACCTTGAAGCACTTTGTTGGGCACGGTCAACCGGAATCGGGCATGAACTGTGCTCCAGCCAATATTTCCATGCGCGTGCTTCGCCAGACATTTCTTTACCCTTTTCAGGAAGTCTTGCGACATGCCCGCGCTGTAAGCGTCATGCCTTCGTACAACGAAGTTGACGGCGTGCCATCGCACACGAATCAATGGCTGTTGCGAGATGTTCTGCGGAAGGAATGGGGCTTCGACGGCTTTCTGGTCTCGGACTATTTTGCGATCTGGGAACTCGGCTATCGCCCGGATACGCACGGTCATTTCGTGGCCAAAGATAAACTGGACTCGTGTGTGCAAGCAGTGCGCGCCGGGGTGAATATTGAGACGCCTGATCCCGATTGCTACCGGCACCTGGTAGAAGCGGTGCATAAAGGCCTGCTGAAAGAGTCGGAGCTGGATGAACTTGTTGCGCCGGTCCTTTTCTGGAAGTTCCAGATGGGCTTGTTTGAAGATCCGTTCGTCGATCCCCTCGAAGCCGAGCGAATCGTGGGATGCGATGCACATCGCGAACTGGCGCTGAAGGCGGCCCACGAAGCGATTATCTTGCTGAAAAACGACGGGGGGCTTGCACCCTTGGATCTCCGTTCGATCAAAACCTTGGCGGTGATTGGTCCGAACGCGAACCGGACGCTTCTGGGGGGCTACAGCGGCGTACCCAAGCAGGAAATCACGGTGCTGGAAGGAATCAAAGCCAGGGTAGGCAATCGCGCCAAGGTTCTTTACAGCGAAGGCTGCAAGATAACCATCGGCGGTTCATGGAACGAGGACCGAGTGGTGGCCAGCGATCCTGAAGAAGACCGAAAGGCCATTCAAGCGGCCGAGCAAGTAGCAAAAAGCGCGGACGTGATTATATTGGCGATTGGGGGCAACGAACAGACGTCGCGCGAAGCGTGGTCACGGGAGCACATGGGCGATCGCACGAGCCTGGACTTGATTGGCAGGCAAGAAGAGTTGGTCAAGGCCATGGTTGCCACGGATAAGCCGGTCATCGTTTTCTTATTTAACGGCCGGCCTCTCTCGATCAATTGGGTCAGTCAACACGTGCCGGTGATTTATGAATGCTGGTATCTAGGCCAGGAAACGGGACGGGCGGTCGCGGACGTCCTTTTTGGCGACTACAATCCTGGCGGAAAGCTCTCGATCACCATTCCTCGTTCGGCTGGCCATGTACCGGCATTCTACAACTACAAACCTTCCGCGCGTCGCGGGTACCTTTTCGACGACGCTTCGCCGCTGTATCCGTTTGGCTACGGCCTTAGTTACACGAGCTTCCGAATCAGCAAGCCACTGCTGAAAAACAAAGAGATCAAACGCAACGGCACGACCAACGTTACGGTGGACGTGACTAATAGCGGGAAGCTAGTGGGGACGGAGGTCATCCAACTGTACATACGCGATACGGTCAGCACCGTGACTCGTCCTGTGAAGGAACTTAAAGGGTTTTGCAAGGTTTGGCTGAAGCCCGGTGAAACGACCAAAGTAAAATTCGACATCGGTTTCGAGAAACTGGCGTTCTACGACATCAGCATGCGTTACGTCGTCGAAGCGGGTGACTTCGAAATTATGATTGGCAATTCATCGCGAGATGAAGACCTACAGAAAGTTGTTCTCCGAGTGACGCGCTAGACAAAGCCAGGCAGGCATACCAGCGAGAGCGAGGCGGCATGACCGAAAAGCTGTCGTTCACAGAGAAGGTCGGATATAGCCTGGGCGACATGGCTGCCAACTTCATTTTTCAGGCGATGTTGGCGCTGCAACTCAGTTTCTACACCGACACGTTTGGACTATCGGCACGTGCCGCGGGCACACTTTTCCTGGTGGTTGGATTGGGGGCGGCCGCGCTAAATCCCGTCATGGGTCTGATCGCGGATCGCACCAACACCAGGTGGGGAAAGTTCCGTCCCTGGTTGCTGTGGACAGCGGTACCTTTCGGAATCGTAGGCGTTCTTACTTTCACGACTCCCAATCTCAGTCCCGCCGGCAAACTGGCCTACGCTTGGACCACCTATATCTTGTTGCGACTGATTTATACGATCAACAACGTTCCTTATGCATCGCTCACCGGAGTTATCACGGGCGATCCTGATGAGCGCACCAGTCTTTCGTCTTACCGGCAAATCTTCGCCAATAGTGCCGGTTTTATTGTGCAAGGCTTGGCCATTCCCATGCGCGACTATTTCGCACACGGCAACAACGCGCGGGGATACCAAATGACTATGGGATTGTTCTCCATTTTGTGCGTGATCTTTTTTATCATCACATTTGCCACCACTAAGGAGCGGATCCAGCCAGACCCGCAGCAACAGAGTTCACTGCGCCAGGATTTGCAGGACTTAGTTCAGAACAAACCATGGATCGCGCTGTTCATCGTCACCACGTTTTACTTCGCTGCAATATCGATACGGAGCAGCGTGATGTTGCCGTACTTCAAGTATGTTGCCGGCAATGAAAAACTGTTCAGTTGGTTTAATGGCTTTGGATTAACGGCGTTGCTTCTTGGCGTTACGGTGTCGAACTCGCTTGCTATTCGCGTCGGGAAGAGAAATTTGTTTATCGTGAGCATGCTGCTGACGGGATTCTTCAATGTTGCGCTGTTTTTTCTTCCCGCGACCGCAACCACTCCCATCTTCGCTTCGGAAGTGCTTCGTCAGTTTGCCTATGGATGGTCCTGCCCACTACTCTGGGCGATGATGGCGGATGTCGCCGACTACGGTGAGTGGAAGACTGGCCGACGAGCCACGGCCACGGTGACTTCCGCGGTTGTTTTCGCATTGTGGGCTGGGCTGGCGTTGGGCGGAGCCGTTGCTGGATGGCTCTTTTCGGCTTACGGTTACGTTCCCAACGCAGAACAAACGACGCAAGCGCTGCTGGGAATTCGCCTGACAGCCAGTGTTTATGCGAGCGTGGCCTTTGTCGCTGCGGCGATCAGCTTATTCTTCTATCCGATAACAAAAGAAGAAAATCGCAAGATTGCTGACGAGCTCGCGGAAAGACGCAAACATTACTACGCGACAGCGCTGTCCTGAAAATTGGTTCGCACCGCGGCTGCGCGCATAGGGGGCCTAAGTATGAACGCGGTGGTTCGATATGCCTTCTTAGCCTGCCTGGCCTTAACGTTTTGCGTTGCCTTGGCGGAGGCGCCGACCACCTTGCGAGATGCCTATCAGGATGAATTCTTGATTGGCGCGGCGCTCAATAAGGCCCAGTTCACGGAAGAAGATTCCCGAGGCGCAGAAATTGTCGAAACCCAGTTCAATTCCATTACTCCGGAAAACATTCTGAAATGGGAGGCATCCACCCGCGAGCTGTGCTTATGCCTTCGATCTTCCAGACAAGTGCGTTGCCTTCGGCGAACGCAACCACATGTTTATCGTCGGCCACTGCCTGGTGTGGCACAACCAGGTGCCCAATTGGGTTTTTCGCGACAAGCGAGGCAGATTAGTTAGGCGCGAAGTTCTTTTGCGGCGCATGCAGG
>JBAVNY010000200.1:0-1690 GCA_049691535.1 Candidatus Acidiferrum sp. | reverse complement strand
GAACGAGATTCCGCTCGTTCTCGAGACCTGTTTCACGATAGTACCTCTTAATGCCGTGCTAAAGCTGCGCGGCAGGGGGGATAAGAAGCCGCTGCGTTCCGCATCTGCGATTGGATTGCTGCTTTATCGGAGCTCAGTGCATCCAGCATGGGCGTTAGGAGGGAGAAGCGACAGATCACAGAGGTGTGGAAGTGGCACTGTAGGGCCCGGGCCCTCTGATACGGACCTTCTGACTTATTGCGAGGATTCGCGCAACCATAAGATTCAGGTTTCAACCGGATTGCGGGTCCATGCTATAATCGCTGTTCGCCTGCATCCATACTGAGGGTAATCCTGTGATCTCCTCTGAAGGCGAATCCTGCGCCATCCAAAGCTCGTTAAACTACGATCTTTAATACGAGGTCTAACCATGTCCGGCCACTCAAAATGGGCCACAATCAAGCACAAGAAGGGCGCGCTCGACGCCAAGCGCGGCAAGATTTTCACGCGCCTCATTAAGGAAATCAGCATTGCGGCGAAGAACGGCGGCGGCGATCCCGACACGAATCCTCGGTTGCGCGGCGCCATCCTGGCGGCCAAGTCTGAGAACATGCCCGCCGACAACATTAAGCGGGCCATCCAGCGCGGTACCGGCGAGTTGCCCGGCGCCACCTACGAAGAGTTCTCGCTTGAGGGCTACGGGCCGGGCGGCGTGGCCGTGCTGCTCGACATCAACACCGATAACCGCAACCGGACGGTGAGTGAGATCCGCCACGTTTTTGGCAAAAACGGCGGCAATATGGCCTCGGCTGGCTCCGTCGCGTATATGTTCCGCAAGAAGGGCGACATCATCATCCCCAAGTCGGCGGCCAAGGTGGACGATCTGATGAACATCATCATCGAAGCCGGCGGCGAAGATGAGCCGATTGACGATGGCGAGAATTGGGAAATCCTGACTCCAACGTCTGCCTACGAGGGAATGCTCGAAGCCATAAAGAAGGCTGGCATCACACCTCTTTCGTCAAGCGTGAACATGATTCCCGACACGTACATTAAGTTGGAAGGCTCTGAGGCCAATACGATGATCCGACTTATGGAAGCGCTCGAAGATCAGGACGACGTGCAGAACGTGCACTCTAACTTCGACATCGATCAGAAACTGTTGGAAGAAGTTGCGGGGTAGTTGGAAGCAGCCGGATTGTCAGTATAAAAGGCCGCCCTTTTGGGGGCGGCTTTTGTTTTGCCGGCAGAGTGGCAGGGTGAGGAGTGAAGTTTTCAACATGTTCGTGGAAAATCTTGTGGAAAAGGGGCACAGTATCTTCGTAAGTGGTTTACCGAGAGATGCTTCAACACTTTGCACTGATGCGGGTGCTGGCACTTTCGTGGTGGAAATTCGACGAAGACGCCTCGCTTGAAAGTTAGACTCGACAAACTGCTCGTGGATCGTGGTCTGGCCGCCTCGCGCGAGCGCGCGCAGGCTCTCGTTCTCGCCGGCAAAGTGCTGGTGGATGAGCAGAAGATCGAGAAGTCTGGCGTCCAGTTCGCTGAGGATTGTGCGATTCGGCTGCTGGGCGAGGATCTGAAGTACGTCAGCCGCGGCGGTTTGAAACTCGAGCGTGCGCTCGAACATTGGAACATTGCGGTCGCGGGCAAAGTTTGCCTCGACGTTGGAGCGTCAACTGGCGGGTTCACCGATTGCCTTCTTCAGTGT
>JBAVNY010000199.1:0-5632 GCA_049691535.1 Candidatus Acidiferrum sp. | reverse complement strand
GGCGGTATCTACGACCGCGCCGGTTCCTCGCTGAGCCTGTTAGAAAAAGAAATGGTCACCAGTCCCGCCGAATTTCTGGCACTCGTCCACACAGTTGCCAGCGCACAATCCACAAAATCCGTTTCCTGGGTTTCTCTCGATCCCGCACTTATCACCGCACTGCCAGCATGGGAATCTCGCCAGGACGCGGGAGACACCATGCTTCGATGTCACGGCGATATAGCGCGTTCCATTTTAGAATTAGGCGCACAACGCGCCTCAGCCAAATCCTTCACAGACCCTCTCCTTCTTGACGCAAATTACGTCCGCCGCTCCGACGCCGAGATCTTCTGGAAAGACCCGCGCAGTTAAGCTCGGAAAAAATTCTGTGCTCATTCCTCCTTCTCCTTCTTCCGCCAGGAATTGAATCGGTTCACTCGGCCCGTCACCACCCAGCGCCGGAGGCGCGGCACATTCTTGCCGATTGTTGATTTTCAAAATCCCGACGTGAAATCTTCTGATCAAGCCTTAGGCGCTTTTTCTTCCTCCTCTCTTTCTCTGCGCCCTCGGCGTCTCTGCGTTAAGCTATCCTTCCTCAAATGTCCACCCGACGAAACCCGCGCCCTCCCGCCTGCGTGGTACGCAGGTGCCAGCTCGACGACGTACTCTCCATCCAAAAGATTCTCGCCGAATCGCCGCAAGCCGCATCTTGGTCGCTTCAAGCCATCGAGGATGTACTCCGCCAATCCTGGGTGACCGCCCTAGTCAGTGAACAAGCCGGTGAAGTAACCGGCTTCCTGGTGGGTCGCCGCCTTATGGACGAAGGAGAGATCCTGAATCTCGCGATCCGTGTAAAACACCGTAAGCGCGGCCACGGCCATGCCCTCGTAAACGCCTTGCTCGACCAGTACCAACGCCTCGCCGTCTCCCGCCTGTTCCTGGAAGTTCGCGAATCCAACGCCGCCGCCATCCACTTCTACCAATCACTGGGCTTTCAGCAAACCGGCCGGCGCCCTACGTACTACCGCGATCCCCCTGAAGCCGCCCTTCTGCTCGAGAAAAGGATTGGAAAATCCACAGAACCGGTACCGATTACCCCTTGACGCCGGGGTTCCCGGTGCTAGTCTGCGTTCATGTAGTTGTCATAATCCATTCACGGAAAAGAGGAGGAACGCATGGCAACAGCGCAGCGGGCACCTCGCGACGTAATATTCCAGACAGACGCCGAGTATCAGCGTCTGGCCGAGAAACATCACGAATACGAGCTCGAACTTCTAAAACTCTCCCAATCTCCCTACCTCAATAGCGAAGACCTCATCGAAGAAATCCGATTGAAAAAGTTAAAGCTTCACGTAAAGGATGAAATGGAGCGCATCATTGCCGCGCAGATCCACAGTGCGCGCGCTCGACATACGCAGTAGCCGCAGCGAAAGGCGCCCACCCCGGCATAGCTTTCTGTCGTAAAATGATCATAGTGCCCCCGCGGCGATAAACCGTGGCAGAGTAACGGGAGATTATGGTCAAAGAAGGCTACTATTTCGGATTCCCACCGCTAGTCCTGGGGATTCTGGCACTGGCGGTGTACCGCACGTCCGTGCCAATCGCCAACGGTATCGTGCTCATCGGTCTCGCCTTGTTCGTCTTTTACTTCTTCCGCAATCCTGATCGCCAAATTCCCAGCGAACCCGGCGTCATTGTGTCCCCAGCCGACGGTCGCGTGGTTGTCGTCAAGGATGAACTGTACGAGGGGCGCCCCGGTAACCGCGTCAGTATCTTTCTGGCGATCTGGAACGTCCACGTAAATCGCACTCCCGCCGCTGGAACAATCACCAAGCTCGAATACAAGCCGGGAAAGTTTCAAGCCGCCTGGGCCGAGACCGCCTCCACTGGCAACGAACAGAATGTTTTCACGCTGGCCAGCGAGCACGGCGAAATCATTTTCAAACAAATTGCCGGCTACGTGGCACGGCGCGTCGTGTCTTGGAAGAAAGCCGGCGACGTCGTGCAACGTGGTGAGCTCATAGGTCTGGTAAGATTCGGCTCGCGCGTGGATGTCTGGTTGCCTTCCGAAGTCGAACTCGCCGTAAAAGTTGGCGATCACGTCAAAGGTGGCTCCAGTATCCTGGGACACGTGACCGAGAACGTCCTCGCGCGTTCGCCTGCGCTTGACAAGCCTCGCACCGGTAAGCAGAAATTGGCAGGTCAAGAAGGCGGAGCGTAGTAAAGTGTTGCCAACGTGGTGCTACGGACAAAATGACTGACTACGAAGAAAACGACACACCGTTTCAGGGAAAGATCCATCGCAATCCTAAGCTCCGGCGCGGCATTTTTCTACTGCCCAGCCTATTCACCGTCGCCAATCTGCTGTGCGGTTATTACGCTACCGTGGCTTCTCTAGTCGGTGGACGCGAAGACTTCGATCACGCCGCGAAAGCCATCGGCCTGGCCATTCTCTTTGATTCGCTCGACGGCCGCGTCGCCCGCCTGACTGGCACCAACACCGAATTTGGCGTGCAATTCGATTCGCTCGCTGATGTCGTCAGCTTCGGCATTGCCCCCGCTATTCTTGCCTACGCTTGGGGCTATCGTGCCGTGATGGGTCTGGTAGGCGAGGGATATCACCAACTCGGCGAATTTGCCTGGATCTGCTGCCTCTCCTTTCTTATCTGCTGTGCCTGGCGTTTAGCTCGCTTCAATGTCCAAAGCACCGTTCCCAATGCATCCAAAAACTTTGTCGGCATGCCCACTCCTGCAGCCGCCGGCGTAGTCGCGGCAATCGTCCATGCCTGCCATTGGATTGGCCCGATTACCGACAAAGGTTGGTCTATCGTGTGGTTCCTTTTGCTTCCAATTTTGGGCGTCCTTATGACCAGCACCGTGCGCTACTCCAGCTTCAAAGAAATACCCTGGACCCGCAAACAACCCTCCGTCACCATTATTTTGTTATGCCTGCTGGTTGGCGTCATCTGGCGCTATTCCGAAGTCGCTCTTGTCGTATTCGCTGGCACCTACGCCCTGGCCGGCCTTGTCTTGCATGTGGTGCGGGTCCTTCGTCATCGCACCGTCGCCGCCAGGACCGTCTAGAGCATGTCACCGGATCGCAACTCTCAACGCATCGTGATCGCCGGCGCCTCCTCGCTGCTGGGCAGCGAACTCAAAGCCCTGCTCGAAGAGAGCAAATTTGCTGGATGGGATTTGCGTCTGGTCGACGAAGTGGAAGCCGCAGGAATTCTTACTGCAGCCGCCGGCGAAGCGGCTCTGATCCAGAAAATCGAAGAAGATAGTTTCACGGGAGCTCGCTTCGTATTCCTGGCCGGCTCACTCGAATTCGGCAAGCAATGCATGGCTTCCGCCCGCGCATCCGGCGCCACCATTATCGATTTCACTCGCGCCAGCCTCGAAAATCCTGACGCCACACCGTGGTTCCCCAAAATTGCCGAATTGCGTGGAAATACCGCCGCGAAAAGCGCCAGAGTCTTTAGCGTCTTCCGCGTCGGAAGTGCCGCCGTATCCAGTCTCGCGCTGGCCCTGCGCCGTTTAGGCCTGCAAAGAGTAGTCGCCGTCATTCATACCCCGGTCTCCGATTTCGAACGCGCGGGCATCGAAGAACTGGAAACCCAAACTTCGCAACTACTCACCTTTCAGTCCATCGGCAATGCGGTCTTCGGCACCCAGACTGCCTTCAACATTTTGCCCCGCTACAGCCCCGAGAGCCGCTACGATTTGCAACGCAGCTTATTGGAAGCCCGCGCGGAAATATCCGCCGGAATCGGTGATCCGGAAGAAGACGCCAAGATTTCACTCAACCTTGTTCACGCTCCCGTGTTTTACGGCACGACCTTCACTGCCTGTGTCGATCTCCGCTCCGATCTGCACGCCGCGGATTTGTCGCAAGCTCTGAAAGCAGCGGGATTCGTGCTGGTTCCTAGGGAAGAAGCAGGCCCCAGCAATGTCTCCGTCGCCGGCGAAACCAATCTCTTTTTGACCGAGCCCCGACCCGATTCATCACGTCTCAATTCCTGGTGGCTTTTTGGCGCCGGCGATAACCTGCGCTACCCAGCCTACAGTGCAGTAAAACTCGCAGAGTGGCTCGACTCATGAAGTTCGCCATCGCCTCGCGCAAAATCTTCTCACTCGTGTTGGCCGTCTACTCAGTCGTTTCCGCCGGCTGTGGCTATCACGTCGCTGATCGTAGCAGCACCCTGCCCAAAAGCATTCACGTCATTGCCGTGCCCGCCCTGGAAAATAAAACTACTGCGTATCGCATCGAGCAGCGACTCACCGCCGCCACCGTCCACGAATTTCTCTCCAAAACCCAATATCGCATCGTCTCCGATCCAGACGCCGCCGATGCTGTGCTCCGCGGCAAAGTCCTCAGTGTCCAAGTAACCCCGCTCACCTTTCAAGAGACCTCGACAACCACGCCGACCGGGCCAACCACGCCCCCAGCGGTTACTTCCGTCGCGCAGGCTACCTCCATGCTCGTCATCATGACGTGCGAGGTCACCCTCACCGATCGCACCACCGAAAAAGTTCTCTATCACAACAGCAATTTCGTTTTTCGCAATGAATATCAGTTGGCGGCCACTCCCAATTCCACGGCCACCGGAACACTTTCCCGAGGCAGCGTAGAGAGCTTCTTCCAAGAAGGTGATCCCGCGGTCGAACGCATGGCGCAGGATTTTGCCAAGCGGTTGGTCTCCGCCGTAGTGGAGAATTATTGATGGCCAAAATTTCCGTAGAAGAATTTGGCGCCCGCCTCGCGAAAGGCAAGCCGATGCCTGCCGCTTTGCTTCTGGGCGGCGAGTGCTTCCTGCGTGATTCCTGTCGCGCCCGCATCATCGAAAAACTGGTCCCCGAAGCCGCTCGCACCTGGGCCATCTCCCGGTTCTCCGCCAAGAATGGCGAAACCCAAGCTGCCATGGATCAGGCCCAGACTCTTCCCATGCTCTCCCCGCAGCAGGTCGTATTCCTCGAAGACGCCGAAACCATCGAAAAACTCGGCGAAAAAAATCGCGACGAAGCCGTGAAAGCCATCGAAGAGTACCTTGCCAATCCCGCTCCGTTCACCGTACTCGTCATCGAGGCCTCTGCCCTCGATCAGCGTATGCGCCTTGCCAAATTGCTATCAGAGAAAACTCTGGTCGTTGACGTTGGCGCTGGTGAAGACGTGGGCGAACGGATCACGGCGGCCATCGGTTTGGCACGCGCTCTCGCTAAAGAGCAGGGAATTGATTTTGCCCAGGGCGCCGCAGAAGATTTGGCGGAATTTGTCAGTGGCGATCTGCTTCGACTGAAATCCGAAGTCGAAAAGCTAGCTACCTACGCTGCCGATCGCAAACTTGTGCGCCGCGAAGATGTCACCGCCTTGGTGATCTCCGAGAAGACCAGCACCATCTGGGAAGTCGCCGATCTACTCGCCACCCGCCAACCGAAAAAAGCTCTCGAATTTTTCGATCGCCTGCTCCGTGAAGGTGAAGAGCCTCTGCAAATGCTCGGTGCCATGGCTTGGATGTACCGCAAACTCGTCGAAGCTAGCGAAATTCGCGGCGCCACCAATGGCTGGCAAGCGGCCCGCACTCTTGGCATGCGTCCCGAGCAGGCGGAGCTAGCCATCCAGAGTTCCCGGAAAATTTCCAAAGATCGGCTGCTC
>JBAVNY010000198.1:0-3367 GCA_049691535.1 Candidatus Acidiferrum sp. | reverse complement strand
AAATACATTCCACATTCCTGGTAGACCAGGGTTTGAAGAAGTTTGAGTTCCGCTTCTGTGAGCTGAATCTGCGCGGTGATCGTTCCCATGCTGAGTGCGTGCGGCCGGCCGGCCTGGCAGCGCCAAGAAACTGGCGTTACCGGGTCATCGCGACGGGCTCCGCGGCCTCCTCGAGTTTCTTGAATTCGGGTTGACGCAATAACCGGGCGATGTCCAGCAAAATGATCAGACGCCCTTTCAGTTTGCCAACGCCAGTGACGTAGCTGGATTCGCCTTCGGCAAAAACCGAGCCGGGCGCTTCGATTTCCGATGGCGGGATCTTCAGTACCTCAGAGGCTGCGGTAACAATCAGCCCAAGAAGCTTGTTGTCTAACTCCACCACCAGAATCCGGTTCTTCTTATCGGGCTGCACGGCCGCGGCGCCAAAGCGCTTGCGAAGGTCCATCACCGGAATGATTTTTCCACGCAGGTTGATAACGCCTTCGATGATGTCCTGAGCGTTGGGCACCACGGTAATTTCGGGCACGCGCACGATTTCGCGCACCGATCCTATGCGCACACCATAGGTCTCGTTGCCGATGCGAAATCCGACGACTTGGTAGTCTTTCTCCATGACGTCTCCGCCTTACGAACGGCTCACTTCGGCGTACTCGTAATCTTTATCCCGCGACTCCGGCGTTGAGGTGGAACGTCGCGATTGCGACATTGGGGCTTCGCGGCGCTGACGAGTTTGGCTGGCGCGATCGATCACGAAGCGGTCCATGTTGTCGAGTAAGTTGCGCGACAGCTTCAACATCTGCTCGGCAGCAGCGGAAAGCTCAGTGGAACTGGAAGCAGACTGCTGCACCAGTTCACGCATTTTATCCATGGCGCGCACCACAGCTTGCGCACCGGAAGCTTGTTCCTCGACGGCAGAATTGATCTCCTGCGTAATTTCCGTGAGGCGGTTGGTAGCTTTGGCGATTTGTGAAGAGCCAACAGATTGCTCGTTGGTCGCTGCGCCGATTTCCTGCGAGAACTTATAGACTTCGGTGACAACGCTGGAAATCTTGTGCAGTGCGGAGCCCAAATCGTTGCCCAGGCTCAGCCCTTCTTCCACGATTCGCGTGCTGTGCTCCATGTTCTCGACAGCCTGGCGCGCTTCGCGCTGAATGCTTTGGATCAGGTCGGCAATTTCCTTCGTCGATTGCGTAGACTTTTCGGCTAGCTTGCGAACTTCGTCGGCAACCACCGCGAAGCCTAATCCGTGTTCCCCGGCGCGCGCCGCTTCAATGGCCGCGTTCAGTGCGAGAAGGTTGGTCTGCTCGGCGAGATCATCAATAACTTCGATAATCTTGCCGATGTCGTCGGCACGGTGACCAAGAATATTGATGATCTCCGCGGAAGATTGAATTGCGCGGTTGGTGCGATTCAGTCCATCGGTCGCCTTCTCCATGGTTTGAATACCGGTGACCACTTCTTCGCGCGAACGATTGGCGATATCCAGAAGCACTTTCGCCGTATCGGCTACGCGCTGAATCGAAGTAACCATCTGATCGATGGATGCGGAAGTTTCCGCAACGCTGGAAGCTTGCACTTGCGTGTTCTTCACCACGTTCTGCACGTTGATGCTCATCTCGTGCATGGTGCTGGTGACTTCTTCAATCGCCGAGGAGGCCTGGACGCTTACCTTGGCAGATTCATCCGCGGCGCCGGCAACCTGGTTCGACCCTGCAGACACTTGCGAAGCGCCATCGCGGGTGGTGCGCACGATTTCCCGCAATCCGTGATTCATGCGAAGAAATGCGTTGCCCAGCGTGTCGCGCTTGGAACGCGGGGAAACCTCAACCGTAAGATCGCCTTCCGCAACGGCCATGGAGACGGCCGCCATTTCCTTCAAGTACGCGACCATGTTGTTAAAGGTTGTGGCCAGCGCGCCAATTTCATCGTTTCGATGAATATCGATGTTCTGATCCAGGTCTCCCGAATCACCGATTTCCTGAGCGACGGTAATCAAATGCTTTAGCGGCTCAGTAATCGACTTCGCAGTGCGAATGGCTCGCTCGATGCCAAAGATAAGCGTGGCGATGGTGCCAACCACAATGATGATGAAGCTAATCGCGCTAGCGCGTGACGCCGCCATCTGCGAATCAATAAGCGCCTTGCTGATATCGGTGTTGGCTTGGTCGAGGACCGAGGCGGATTTCGACAACCACGATGCCGGATCTTTCTGCAGGTAGAAAATCTGCAAATCGGAAACGGTTGCGTCGCCAGAATCGACCTGATGCCGCTTGGCCAGCAATGGCTTGGCAAAATTGTCGGTCCAACTCGCTTCCGTGCTTTCCACTTGAATCAGCGCCGTGTGCAGGAATTCATTGTTGGTTTGCGACTGGCCGCGTTTGATGATGTCCGAGAGCTCCGTGAAGCCCTTGTTCACCTTGTCTTCATCGCGCGGATCGCCGCTGAGCAGGAAGTTGTTGAGGTTCAGGCGATTCAGCATGATCTGATAGCGAACCGACTCCGTGGTGCGCACACTCTCAAGCGTAGAAGCTGCTTCACTGCTGGCTGACCGCGCCTTCCAAATTGCCGCTACATCCACCACCAGCAGCACCACAAGAGCGCCCAGGATGTACCCAAAATTTCGTTTGAGCTGCGTTCCGATCGTCATTGCGTCACTTCCTCCACTCCCCAAACACTGCAGAGCCTC
The DNA here is from genome assembly GCA_049691535.1 of Candidatus Acidiferrum sp. Classification (GTDB taxonomy): domain Bacteria; phylum Acidobacteriota; class Terriglobia; order Acidiferrales; family UBA7541; genus Acidiferrum. Next base: position 681 of record JBAVNY010000198.1, on the reverse strand, counting down.
TCTATTTCGCCCCTACTTCAATACTGCCGCATTCCCTTACTGTTCCTTGAAACTGAATTCGACCACCTGCGTGGTCTCTTCCGGCGCGGGGTCAAACTTCCACTCCTTCACGGAATCCATACAGGGTCCGACCAGAACCGGATGCCCTCCAAGCGCGCGAGCGCTCTTCACATGGCCGTCTGGAGCGATAATCAGTTCCAGTTTCACTTTGCCGGAGATATTCATACGCCTTGCGAGATCCGGGTATTGCGGCATTGATTTGGTCTTGACCTTGCGCTTGCCTTCCTCAACGGTGGATTGCTGTGCGCTGGCGAGCGACAATGTAAAAGCGATTGCCGCGACCGCAGCTAACACTTTCGTTCCCCATCCGAGTCGCGTAGACACCACATCCTCCTAGGCAGCAAAGTACCCCGACTGTGGAAAGGCAAGTGGGATGCCAGTTATGCGCCGATTTGAAACAGGTGTTCGACGTTTGGTCAACGTCTACGAAATCAGGGGGTTACGTCTCAATATTCGCGGGAATCCTCACCAGCGCCTAAGCGGACTCGTCTCAATGCCAGGGATTACCGTGAGTTGAGGTCTCACGCTGAGACGTTTGCGCCCCAGTCGCCGCGCCGGAGGGTAACGCATGCGCAGCACCACATGGAACAGGGATTGACTCACATTGAGATTGCTCAGTAG
>JBAVNY010000197.1:0-2778 GCA_049691535.1 Candidatus Acidiferrum sp. | reverse complement strand
TGCAGCAGAAACTTGATAGAGCACAAGGTGATCAGCACATCCATCGCCAGGGGCGGTAACGGCGGAATCGAACGCGCTTCCGTTTCAGTCCGGGTTGCGGGCTGCAAAGTGGGCTCCTCTTCTGTCTGGATTTTCCCGCGCATAGCGTAACTCAAACCGCCTCAGTATGCGTTAAATGATGCAAGTTCGTAATCCAGATACAACTTGAAGAAAGGTGACTAGCGCGGTGTGGCTAATGAAGAGAATGGATAGAGGTTAGTTAGTGGCGAATTTCCACTTGATACGCGATGATGTTGCCCTTCTCGTCGCGCAACGGATCGATCGAGCCAATCGAAAAACGCCCGTCGCGCAAGTCCGGCTGCGCTTTCTGCAGCGCTCCATGCAATTCACTCTGCAATTGCGGGGTACGTTCCGGTGGCGCCAGCACCCGCGAGTCCACACGGTAAATTTCCGTTTCGCCCACCTTGGAAATCAGCTCGACCTGATTGGAATTGGCGGGCATGCCCACTTGCGGCTGGTCGTGGAACCATTTCGTCGGCGTTAGCAGCACAAACACTAAAATTAAAATTACCGCAATGTCGTATTGCCACGAGCCGCGCTCGTACGCCCAGAAAAACGTGCGCGAAAGTATTTGTCCAATGCTCGCCATACTAGTCTGCGGGAACGCCGTCCACGATCACGCCATCGCGCATATGCACCACGCGATCGAAATACGTCGTCGCTTCGGGATTGTGGGTAATCATCACGATGGTTTGCCCCAGATCTTTGTTCAGCCGCCGCAGCATCTCCAGCACAATTTCCGAGTTCTTGGTATCCAGATTCCCAGTGGGCTCATCGGCCAGCAGAATCTTGGGCTCGTTGATAATCGCGCGCGCAATCGCCACGCGCTGCTGTTCGCCGCCAGACATTTCCGAAGGCCGGTGTTGTAGCCGTCCCTCCAGTCCCAACATTTTCGTCACTACTTCGAACCGGTGCGGATCGAAACCGTCTCCGTGAATGTATTGAGCGATGGCGATGTTGCCCTTGGCGCTGAGCGCCGGCAAAAGATTGAACCGCTGAAACACAAATCCAATTTTGTGCCGCCGCAGCTTGGTTCGTTCCGCGTCGCTCATGGCCGTCAAATCGTTGCCATCCACCAGCACTTTTCCGCGCGACGCTTGCGCCAATCCGCCAATCACGTACAGCAGCGACGATTTTCCGCATCCCGACGGCCCCATCACCGCCACCGATTCGCCGGGCAGCACATCAAAATTCACGCCACGCAGAGCGGGGACTTCCACTTTTCCAGCATGATACAGCTTCCAGAGATTCTCGGCTTTGAGTATGGGCTCCACGGTTTTGAGCTCTGGTTCGACTTTCCCGTCTGTTGGCGTCCGTATTGTAACTGTGATTGCCATGTATGCCTAGATTGCGGCTCCTTTAGTCGTACGAAAGTGCTTCCACAGGATCTTTGCAGCTGGCAATCCACGCGGGATAACTGGCTCCGAACAGAGCGCCAAAAATCGCAATCAGTCCTGCCCGTATAATCCACTCAGGCGTAATCAAAATAGACAGTGTGGGAAAAATCGCCACGAAACCTGCACGCACCACATAACTCAGTCCGATGCCCGCCACAATCCCGAAGATGCACAGTAACGTCGTTTCCGTGAGCAGTGCGCGAACAATCATCGGCTTCCCGGCACCCAAAGATTTCAGGACGCCGATATCGCGGGTGCGTTCCAGCACCGTGGTGTACATCGTCAGGAAAATCACCATCAGGCCAATCGACACGGCCAGCGCGATCATTGCGTTGATAAACGTCTGCAGCCCTGGAATGTTCGTCGAGGTCATCAGCGTCATGAAGTCTTTCAGCGGCCGCACTGGGTAGCCCGGAAACGTATCTTTCATCTCCTGAATAATGTCGTCGGTGTGCTCTTGCCGCGTGCCTTTCACCAGAAAGATGGAAGCTTTATCGCGCGCGCCAATCAACTCCTGAAGTGTCGTAATCGGCACAAAAAGACGCGCACCTTTTCCGTGCTCCACCACTCCCGCAACATGCCAATCGTGATTCAGCAGATTGTAGGTATCGCCCACCTTCAAATGTTTGGCGCGCGCCTGCCAATCATCGATCAAGATGTCATCCGGTCCTTGCATATCTTTGCCCTGCAGAAACATGAAGCCGCCCGAAACGTCGTGGAAAGAGCTCGAATCGATGCCCCAGATGGTTTCCACGCCGCCCGACGAATTGAATTGCAACAGCGCTGGCGCTACCGCATTAACGTACTTCAGAGTGCGCAGTTTGTCGGCAATCTTGATCGGCATCGGCGAACCGCTAAACGCCAGAAAAATTTGCGCCGAGGGCGATTGCAGCATCACGTCCGCGCCAATGCCTTCAATGCGCTTCGCAGTTTCCTGAAGCAATCCCGAGGTAAGCCCCACAATCAGTACGACCAAAGCTACTTCCACCGCGATGGCCACCACGCCAATCAGCGTGCGAATCGGCCGGTGAAACAGATTGCGCCACACCAATTGCGCCATCATGGTTTTTTGACCTCACTGGCATCGTCCACACGCACAATTTCCGCGCCTTGTGGAGGATCAAGCTTGAACCGCGCCGGATCGATCACATCGTTCAGCGAAACTTTATCCACCGTAAGGTCCAAGCGGTATTCATCATGAGGCCGATCGATGCGAATTGTTCGCGGAAAATCATTTGGAGCGCCGTTGCTGGAGGTCGTCGTTTGCGCCGGAACAGCAACACTACCTGGACCAGCACTCGATGGTGGCACAGCAATGATC
>JBAVNY010000196.1:0-1755 GCA_049691535.1 Candidatus Acidiferrum sp. | reverse complement strand
GCTTCCACGCCACTCATCCCAGGTGGGAGCCGTATGCGTAAAAGCGCCCGTACGGATCTGTGCGGGGGGCGATCAGTGATGATCGTCCCTACCGCGTCACCTTCGACAGAAATCGCAGTGGCGTCAGCCCGAATCAGTTTTCGTTAAAAGAAGTTCGTAATAAATCAGCGGGGTCTTACGATAGGAGATATGGCCATTTTCGGTAAAGCCGCAGCGCTGATAAAAGAGTCCGCCTCCCGCGTTGGCGTCATACGCGTCGAGGCGAATGGCATCCGCCGGCCACGCTCTAGCGATGCGCTCGGCTTCTTCCAGACACCTTCGCCCAATCCCCTGGCGTTGCCTTGCCGGTGCGACGGCCATCGCCAGAAGATAGACAGGCCTCTCGCACTTCGTGAAGTAACTGGTATCGATCGCCCAAGGTTTTTTGGAGGCAAGACGGAGCGTCGCGACAATCGCGGCGCCTTCCGTCGCTACCAAGACTTCACAATGACGCATCGCATAGAGAACTCCTTTTTCGGACGTGTGCGTCGACCACGGGCCCTTGCCGTAATGGTTCGTTAGATGATCGGCGACCGCAGTGTGCAGAGCCGCCAGTTCTGCAGCGTCTCTGGGGACGCCAGATCGAAAACGAAAATGTCTCGCGGACGATGACGGTCGCTTCGTCAATGGAAACCTCGATTTTTATATCACGGTCGGTGAGCGGAGATGATAAGTAAGTGCTGGAGGCAAGGTAATGGAGTATCCGCAGTTTGGGTTGAGTGGGCGTGTAGCATTGGTAACGGGAGCGGCGCGAGGTTTGGGACGGGCAATTTCGCTGGCCTTGGCGCATGCTGGCGCGGATGTGGCGCTAGGTTTGCGCGATGTAAAGGCGGACTCGGGCTTAGCGGCAGAGATACGAAAGATGGAGCGAAAAACTCTGCCGCTTCAGATGGACATGCGCAGGCTGGAGCAGATTTATCGCGCCGTGGACGAAACTGCCAAGGAGTTCGGTCGAATCGACATCCTGGTGAACAATGCTGGGATCGCGCCGGAAAATCCGGCCGAGAATGTACGTGAGGAAGACTTTGACGAAACATTGGCCGTGAATTTGAAAGGGACATTTTTTGCATGCCAGGCCGTTGGGCGACTGATGATTCAGCAAGAGAGCGGAACGATTATCAACATGAGCTCGCAGGCAGGCTTTGCGGCGTTGCCGACGGAATCGATTTATTGCATGACAAAGGCAGGAATTGCTCATTTGACTAAATGTTTGGCGGTGGAATGGGGCAAGTACGGGATCACCGTGAACGCCGTGGCACCGACATTCATCCACACACCGGGGACGGAGAGTGCACTCTCTGATGCGGCATTTCACGCGGACACATTGGAACGGATCGCCGCGCTGCACCGTATCGGTGAGCCGATGGAAGTTGCAGGGGCGGTAGTGTTTTTAGCCTCACCCGCTGCGTCGTTGATCACCGGCGAGACGATTTTGATTGATGGCGGGTGGACGGCACGGTGACCGCTTCAAACTCATAGCCAGAAATTACAATGGATTTAATCTGGCTACACTCAAGTGCCTGTGCGTCGGGTAACCGGAAATGTTGCGGCTAGTACTGCCTCTTATGGCTGAAATGCAGGGACCGGAATTGTGTCGGGTCGTCGAGCGGGGCAACGGGGAGAATTTCCGTTGCGGAGAATGGGTATAATTTCTCGATTAATCTAGACCTAACGCAACAAAGGAGGCCTCATGCCACGAATCCTCTCACTTTGCGT
>JBAVNY010000195.1:0-11424 GCA_049691535.1 Candidatus Acidiferrum sp. | reverse complement strand
GCCAACGATTTTGAGATGGTAGTTTTTTTGCGCGAGGAGAGGCCATACCTGTTCGAGAAACCATTGAACGGCTTTGAGGTTGGGCGCGTGTTTTTGTCCCACGAACAGCAAATCGATCGGTTCTTTGAGCGGAGCGGAGGCATTGACGGTGTCGACGTAGGATGGATCGACAACCGGCATGGCCAAGATATGCGGCTTGCCAGGCAATTCTTTCTGAAACAGGCGGAAATCGTCGAAAGAGAGATGAATGAGAACATCCGCTTTTTGCAGAAGCGAAATTTCAGAGCGAAAAGAGCGTTCGAAGGATTCCGGCTTGTGGGACCAAGGGTTGCGTTCGCGGCGCTCCTGATGCAAGTGGGATTGCACGTCGTGGGTCTCGAGGATGATGGGAACGTGGCGTGACAATTTCTTTTGCAAGCGAGCAGCGAAGCCGAGAGTCTGCAGATAATTTGCTTGAATTAAGGCGACGGAGTGGGAATGAAGGAAGTCCATGAGATCGTCAGGCAATTTGGCGGAGTTGCCGATCGCGGCTTCCCAGTCGAGAGCGGTGCCGCGAAAGGCATGGCGGAGAGAAGTGCGCAGTTTGGCGGACTTGTAGCTGGCTTTATCGAGAGGAGCGATAAAGAATTGGTCAGCGCCCAATTCCTGAATGCCGTCGCGAAGTTCTTGCCATACCGGACAGTCGCGCATGAAATAGCGATGAAACGGAACAACAACAAAAACGGTGTGATAGCCACGAAAGTGGTAGTAATCAATCTGATTTTTCATGACGCGTGCGGCGCCACTGCGAGGCCAAGGTGGACCGATGATGACGACCGTGGGAGGCTGCGGCGGAGAATTCTGGGACCGGCCTCCAAGCGCGCTGCGGTCTGTTGATTGCGGTTCGGTCATGATTTCAACGGCGAGGTTCATGGCAAATGAGAATCGCGAGGGCGATCAGCAAACGGCGGTCCCGGATTGAGCGGTAGCGTTACGTTCGCTGGAGAGCGCGCGAGCTTCCTGGATCTGGCCACGAATAAAATTGAAACGCCAATGAGCGCGAAAGAGATCGTCGTGGCGTCGAGTGAGAAACGCTTTAGCCATATGGCGCGCTTCGTTGCAGAGCTGGCGATAAAGGTAACGTGGAGAACCGAGAAGCAGCCGGCGGGTGGTGACTTCGTCGACGTGGCCGAGACGATATTCACCGCGGCCGTGGCGAATGGCGCGACGCATGACCCAATCTTTGTCGAGCTGATCTTTGCGAATGAAATGTTGTACGACGGCGCCGTGCACGTGCCAAGCCTGGTGGCCGAGACTGTCAAGACGTCGCGTCAGTTCAGTGTCTCCACCTTGCAGGTAGTTGGCGCCACGAGGGCCCATGGAAGTGTCGAAGCGAATGCCAGACTGGAAAACGCTTGATCGGACGGCCATGTTGGGGCCCCAAATACAATTGGCAGGGATGGGGCCATCTTTCCACTCAGTGGGTGTGATCGCGAAAGCCGCGCCATGGTCGGCCCAATCGATCCAGTAAGGCGGAGAAACTTCCCAATGAGGCACGACGGCACCACCAAAAATGGAAAAGTCCGGCTGAGCGTCGGCTGCCGTGCGCAATTGAATAAGCCAATCGGGATTGGGAAAAACATCGTCGTCGGTGAGGACGGTGAGATCGCCCTCGATAAGCGCCAAGCCGGAGTTGAGAGCGAAATTCTTGCCCAGGCGCGGTTCAGTGAGGAAGTGAAGCGGCAGACGCTTGGCAAACGAGGCGAGCACCTGGGGAGTTTGGTCGGTGCTGCCGTTGTCCACAATCACGAGTTTCCAGCCTGAGGCAGGTGCTTGCAATCGGGCGAAGGATTCCAACACCGATGCAAACACCTTGCTGCGATTGCGGGTTGCCAACAAAACCGTGAGCACGAATGATTCCGCCTTGAGAAATTAATTTCGCTATTTTGTATAAGGCGCGCTGAGCCTCGCTGAATCAGGCACCGGACTTGCGGACAAAGGCACGGGAAATGGTGCCGGCGAAACGAGAACTGGCTGAGAAAAGACGCTTGCGGCGCGGCCAGAGATATTCGATGGTGCGTTTGGGATTGCCGAGGTAGTCGAGGAGGACCAGGAAAATCCACTTGGCCATGAAGGCGGAGTTTAGCGTGTAGCCGATGGAGGCCAGGCGTTCGCGATGCCATTGCCAGAATTTCTGATCTTTACCCTGAATGGCTGATTTCGCGAGGAAGAAGAAATATTTGTTTTCGGCGTCTTTGAGGAAGTAGCGGTATTCGTCGTCGGAAAGATATTTGCGGCCGTGGGCAAGAATCTTGGCGAGACGGGAGAAAAGCCGAAACTTGAAGGGGCGCATGCGGAGGAGAAAGGAATCATTATCGCGGCGCGAGTAAGTAAGGACCTGATGGACGAAGCCATAATTCCAGGTTTCCAGTAAATCGAAGCAGACGTGCGCGTCCTCGAAGGGAGCGTGACGCTCTTCGTAGAAAGGATTGCGAGCGCGGACCATTTCCGAGCGCATCAGCAGCGAGGTGGGACTGCCAAAGAGATTCATGTTTTCGAGGAAAAAGAGCCGGCAGACTTCGCGGCCGGAGACTTCCGGGCTGGGATAGGGCAGTCCGTCGAGGGAAACCCAACTGCGTTCGAGTTCATAGGCAGCAATGAAGCCGACCTTGGGATGAGCCTGGCCGACTTCGACCATGCTTTGCAGACACTCGGGATAGATCCAATCGTCGGCCTGGACCATCTTGCAATAGGTGCTGTCGGGAGAAATTTGCGAAAGAGCGAAATTGTAATTCTGCACCTGATTGAGAAAGGAATCGGTGTGGACGAGACGAATCTTGCCGGGATACTTGGCAGCGTACTCCGCGGCGATTTCCGCGGAGCCATCGGTGCTGTGATTGTTGACGAGGATGTACTCCCAATTCGAATAGGTCTGGCGGAGGACGCTTTCAATACACTCCGCGAGGAATTCGTGAGTGTTATAGAAGGGAGTGACAACACTGACGAGAGGCGCAGATTCCACGATATTCGCTTTCAGTTATGGGATTGCTGATGCTTTAGTGCGAGTTGAGCGAGGAGATCATATTGGCGCGCGGAAGCGGAAGCGGCGAGGACGCCCTGGCGATAGGAAACGATGCGCGCCAGAACATCGTTCCTGCTGTCCCTGATGCGATCGATGGCTTGGAGGACCTGGTCGGCGGTGAAATCGCGAAAGTGCAGGAGGTAGTCGGTTTGCTGGACGTCTTCCATGACCCAATCGACCTTGGGATCAAAAGAGATGGCGACAACGGGGGTTTGCGAAACAAATCCGAGAATGGTGCCGTGCAGGCGGCTGGCAATGAGGTAATCGGACTGGCGAAGGACGGCGACAAGTTCACGCCAGGTATTGACCACCGGAAAATGGATCTGGCCGTCGAGGCTGGACTTCAGTTGGTCGTCGAGACGGCCGAGGAGATCGGGGATGACGCTTTCGTCGTCGCCGAGAGAGGAGCAAACGACGACGAGGAAAAAACCCTGCCGGGAAAGCGAGGCAAGCACCTGGGCGAGTTGCTGGACGTAGCGATCGTAGAGAGCGCTATTAGGAGTGGGCCAGCTGCCGGGCTTGGCGTAGGAAATAGGACTGAGGGTAATCACCGGGCGGCCGTGGGCCATGGCGCGAATGGAGTCGGAAGGCGGTGGTAGTTGCGCAGTGGGCAAGCTGAAGGCGAGATCGGGAACGACCAAGTCGTTGGCGGCCTGGGGAAAAAAGTTGGCGAGAATGGCGCGGCTTTTCGTTTCGCGATAGGAACGGTAGGCGCACAAGCGAAGGGCGATGGAGATGAAGCGGCGAGAGGCCGGCAACCGGATGCTGCCGGCACCGATGCTGGCGATGGCACACGGCACGCGCGCTAAGCGAGCCAGGGTAATCCACTTGAAGTAGGCGAAAGGCAGACGCCAGGCACCGCCGTATTCTTCGTCGAGCTGTCCACCGCCAGAGAGGAGGAGCAGGTCTTGGGAGCGAAGAAGGCGATAGCCTGCAAGGGCGTGGGCGAGTTCGTCGCGGTAGACAGCGAAGCGAGCGCGAACGTTTTTCACGAGCGGGACCAGGCCGGGAATGCCGCGTAGCGCACGGCGAATGGGATTGCCAGGGCCTTTGCGGTTGGCCGTGTTGACGGAGGCAGCGGACTGTTCCGATGCGTCTCCCGCGGCAGGTTGCAGCGAAGATTTTGCAGACTGGTGCGAAGCGAGCCCGGAGGCGAGGAGAGGAAAGGCATCCATGCCATGCTGCTTAACGAAGTTATCGCCGTTGAGGGTAATGCCCAAGAAGTGGGCAGCGGGAAGTCGCTCACGAAGATTGGTAATCATGGAGTCCTGAATTGCAGCATCACCCAAATTGCCTCCGTTGTAGGGAGTAATCAGAGCGATGCGCGGACCCGGTTGGAGCGCTTGCGGATCAACGGCGGATGAGATTGGCGTGATTTGCACCGTGGGCACGGATCACCAGGAAATTATTCGAGACCGAAGGTCAGAATGTCGTGGCCGGCGGCAATGGTGACCATTTGTTTGCCATCGAGGGTGTAGGTTACCGGCGCGGCTTTGATCCATCCGCCGGTTTCCATGCGCCACAGCTCGTGACCGGTTTTGGCGTCGAGCGCGACGAAAGCTTGGCTGACACTGCCGAAGACGACGCCACCTTTGGTGGAGAGCAAACCGCCGACGGTAGCGGAAGTATTGTTGTTATATTCCCAGCGCAATTCACCAGTGGAAGCATCGAACGCGCGGATAGTGCCCTTGGGCGGAGGATCGTTGAAGATGGTGGAGGAGCCTGCGGTGAACAAGTCACCGGCGTGATATTCGGGAATACGCGAATAGAAAATGCCGCCCCATTCGCGGACGGGAACGTAGACAAGACCGGTGATGGGACTGTAGGAAGGAGACATCCAATTGGTAGCGCCGCCGACGGAAGGAAATACGGTGGCGCCTTCGGGAGTAGGAAGCGCGCCGGGATTGCGAACCGGACGGCCCTGGGCGTCGATGTCTTGGGCCCAATTCTGCTTGACCATGGCGCGAGCGCGGAGGAAGTGACCGTTTTCGCGATCCAAAAGGTAGTAAAAGCCGTTGCGATCGGCCTGAGCCAATAGACGCTGGCGCTTGCCATCGACAGTTTTGTCGAAAGCGATGAGAATTTCTGTGGAGTCCCAATCGAAGAGATCGTGGGGCGTAAATTGAAAATACCAGTGCAGCTTGCCGGTGTCGGCATCCAGCGCAATGACGCTGTTGCTGTAGAGATTGTCGCCGCGACGAGAGTCGCCGTTGTAATTGGGACTGGGATTGCCGACGGGCCAAAAGATGAGATTCAACTCCGGATCGAAGCTGCCGGTCAACCAAGTGGGCGCGCCACCCGTTTTCAGGGAGTCCGGCTCCCAAGTTTCGGAGCCAGGTTGTCCGGGCTGAGGAACGGTATCGAAATGCCAAATCGGTTCGCCGGTAGAGGCATCGCGCGCTTCGAGGAAACCGCGAATGCCGTATACGCCGCCAGCGACACCGGTGATGACCATGTTCTTTAGAGCGAGAGGCGCGCTGGTAATGCTGTAGCCCGTTTTATAGTCGGCGATTTGCACATCCCAAGATACGCTGCCGGTCTTGATATCCAAGGCCACGAGATGGGCGTCAAGAGTGCCAAAGAACAAGTGGGATCCGAGAACGGCTAGGCCACGATTGACGTAACCGCAGCAGAGAGGCAAACGTTGGGGCAGTTGGCGATCGTAACTCCATAGGAGGGTGCCAGTTTTGGCAGCGAGGGCTTCGACGCGATTGGGGGGAACGGTGATGAACATAAAGCCGTCAACGATTAAGGGGCTGGTTTCAATGTACGTTTCGGTGGTGGTGTACTGACGCACCCAAAGCAAGTGCAGATGTTGCGCGTTGGAGGTAGTGATCTGATCGTTGGAGCTGAACCTTTGGCCGTTGTAGGAGCCCGAATAGGTAAGCCAGTCGCGAGTGTCCTTGGCGGACGCAACGATGTTTTCGTAAGGCACAGTGGCGACGCGGGCCAGACGTGTAGACTTCAGCGAACTGGATAGGGGCAGGTAGGCTTCGGAAATGGATTTCACATAGGAGACTAGTTGCCAGCGATCGTTTTCGGGAAGTGAACTGGCGGGCATGGCGGTTCCCGCAATGCCGTGGGAAACGGTTTTGAAGATGGCCCAGTCGCTGCCGCCTCTGCGCAAGATATGCTGCTTAAGGGCGGGACCGGCACCGCCCACGCCTTCGGTGCCATGACATTGCGCACAGTGCGATTGAAAGAGTTTAGAGCCGTCGGAAATATCGTCGGCGCTAACGTAAGGATCCTTGATGACCTGGTAGGGATTGTGTGTGGTTGCCAGCCCCTTGAGGTTGTAGGCATCGCTGTGCCGAGCCATGTGGTAAAGCTCTTTCCAGGAGATACCGGGCAAGTCATCGACCGCTTTGAGGTAGACGATTTGTACACGCCAGCGAAATCTTGGAACGGCAAGCAGGATAGTGAGTATACCGGCGATGCTGACCAGTAAGAGTCCAGTTATATACAAAAAGAGACGAATACCCCTGTTTAGTGTGCGCATAAAGGGGGCGGGCTTTACGAACGCTGAAAATCAGAATATGTGAGTAAGGTCGATAGAGCTTTTTGACTCCGCCTGCGTTAGCGCTTTTTCGCGATTGCGAAGATGCTCTGCCCAAAGCCGGCGCTCTCTTTGAGGCGCTTGATGCGATCGGGGCCAAGCACCGCGGCACAATAGCTGTTGAGCCTGACCGAATTGACGACCTTCAGGTAGCCCAACTTGCCTTCGGGTTCCAAAGTGGTGAGACGGCGAATCGTGAAATGTGGGCGCAGCAAATCTTTGAGCATGCTGACCGTGACCCACTGGCGGATCCAACCGTCCGCAGGCGCCACGTCGTTGCGACGTTCGAAGACGGACTTGTTCTGGGTGGTGATGAACAGGTAGCCGCCAGGCTTGAGAAGATCGGCCAAACGGCGGATAAAAGCGGGCTGATCGGGAACGTGAGACAGTACTTCCGAAGTGACGACCACATCGAAAGTACCCACAGGCAGGTCGAGAGTATGCACGTCTCCTGAGAGAAATTGGACGTGGGGATAGTTGGCCTGAGCAGTGTCTATGATTTTGCTGCCAAGGTCGCAGCCGGAGACCTTGCCAAATTCGGAAAGCTTGTCGCTGAGCCAGCCGGTACCACAACCGGCTTCAAAGATTTTGGCATCGTGAATCTTAAGGTCGCTCATGGCAGCGAGGATTTCGCGCAGGCGGCGCTTGGAAGGCTCGTCAATGCGGCCCTGGCGATAGGTGGAGTTCCACTTATCCCAAATTTCAACGTCGTTGGCTGGTCGTTCCATGGTTAGCATTCTCCTAATTTCTCCTAAGTTAGACTTCGCAGGATTGAGTGGAAGGAGCGGCGGTTTCGGACTCGATGAGTCTGGGGAAACAGTTGACCGCGCCACCCACAGCGGTGGTGGAACCGATGAAAACAGTGGTCGCCGGATCGTGGCGATCATAGCTTTTCTGGATGTCGTAGCGATAGATTTCAGTGACGAGATGGAAGGTACCGTGAGCGATGTTGAGGCTCAATTCGAACGTGCATTTGTAGGTGCCGCCAGGCTGCAGGGAAAACGGGGCGTAGCCAAGCCGCTCGGTGGAGGTATGAAAGATGATGTAGTCCTTTTCATCCGTAAACCAGATGACCACGGCCAGTTTGTCGACTTTTTCGCGAGCGGTGACTTCGACATCGACCCAGGCTGTGGCGCCGGATTCGAAGGTAGCTTGTTCGCCGGCGCGATCGCGGACGCGAACCTTGGAAATGTACGCGACTTTGCTTTCCAGAGGGGCGGAAGGCTTGGAGCCGAGTTCGAGGTATTTGCGAGCAACGCCGTCAGTTTCGCCGAGAGCCAGGATTTTGCCGTGATCGAGGAGCATGGCACGCTGGCAAATCTCAGTGACGGCCTTAAGATTGTGGGAAACGAAGAGCACCGTGGTACCACTCTTGATAACCGCGCGGATGCGATCCATGCACTTCTGTTGGAAAACGAAGTCGCCGACGCTGAGAACTTCGTCAACGATGAGCACTTCCGGATCGACGTGAGCCGCAACCGAGAAACCCAAGCGAGCGTACATGCCGGAAGAGTAGCGCTTCACCGGCGTTTCGATGAACTCTTCGATGCCGGAGAAGGCGATGATTTGTTCGAGCTTGGACTGAATTTCGCGCTTGGTCATGCCAAGAATCGTGCCGTGAAGAAAAATGTTCTCCATGCCGGTAAGGTCGGGATGGAAGCCGGCAGTAACTTCGATGAGAGCGGAGAGGCGGCCATTGACGATCATGCGGCCTTTGGTGGGACGCATAATGCGGCTGAGAATTTTGAGCGCAGTGCTCTTGCCGGCGCCATTATGGCCAATGATGCCGAGCGATTCACCCTTCTTGACCTCGAAGTTAATGTCCTGCAGGGCCCAGAATTCGCGCTTGTCCTTAGTGTTAAGGTCGTCACTCTTGAACATTTTTCCGGTGAGGGCAGGAATCAAGTCGCGAAGGGAGTTGTAGATCTCGCCCTTGCGGAATTTCTTGTAGATATGCTCCATGCGGAGCGCGACGTCAGACATGAGAAGTTCCCATTAGATGCTCTCCGCAAAAGCGGGTTCGAGATGCTTGAATAAAACGAAACCAGAAAGAAACGCAGCGAGGCTGAACACCAGACTATACATGAACCAATGCAAATCTGGCGTTTGGTGACGGATGATGGCGGCGGTGAGGCCGTCCAGGAGAGGAGCTACGGGATTCAAGAAAAGCCATTTACCCATAGCGCCAAACATGTGGACATCGTAGAAGACGGGAGTGAAGAAAATGCCGAAGGTGAGGAAGACTTCGACGATGTACTTAACGTCGCGAAAAAACAAGCTGGCAGCGGACATGATCATGCCGATGCCCAGGCAGAATAAGACCATGACGAATAGGAGCACGGGAACCCAGAGAAGATAGATACTGACGCCCACCTTCATGAAGACGAGAAGGATGGTCAAGGCAGCAAAGGCCACGAAGAAATCGAAGAGGCAGGCCAGGACGGCGGCCATGGGAAAGATTTCTTTGGGGAAATAGATTTTGACGACGAGGTCGCGATTGCCGGTGAGGCTGTTGCAGGTGAAGCGGATGCTGGAAACGATGAAGGCCCAGGGAACGGATTTGACGGCGACGCTGGCAATGTCTGCAGTCTTCAACGGATTGTGGGAGACCATGGCGTAGGCGTAGCGGACGACAACGCCGGACATGACGATGAGGATGGGCATAAGAATAGCCCAGAAAAAGCCCATGATGGACTGCTTATAACGGACTTTAATATCGCGATAGGTGATCATGAAGAGCAGTTCGCGATATTTGTAGAGTTCCCGGAGTTCTTGATTCATAGATGATCGAGTGTCCCGTGCAATGTTGTAGCGTGACCGAATCCTTCCGTTGCGATGGTGCTTACTTAACGAATCGCCTCAGAAGGCGACCCCTACAACGCTGCGACTAGACGAAAGTTAGTTCGAGAGCCGGATTAGGCTTTATGCCACGAACAGCAGCCCAGAAGTTTTCTGCGATCAGGTCGGTGAGCGGCGAGTTGGCTGGCAATTCGTATTCATCGACGCGCGAAACGGGGGCGAGTTCGGCGAGCGTGCCTACCAGACGGATTTCGTCGGCGATGTGAAGTTCGGTGCGATCGATGGGGCGCTCAACAAAGGGAATCGATAGAGACTGGCAGAGGCGGCGAACGATTTCGAGAGTGATGCTTTCGAGGCGGCCTTCGTAGGCGGGCGGGGTGAAGACAGTACCGTCGCGAACGACCAAGACGCAAGCGCCGGTGGCTTCGGCTACGCGACCATACTGATTGAGCAGAATCATTTCGGAGTAGCCGCGCTTTCTGCCTTCGATGCGAGCCAAGCGCGCAACCTGATAATTGGTGCTGGTTTTGATGCGGGGAGACAAGCTGATATCCGTGGAACGCTGCCAAGTGCTGACGCCGATGCTGACCGCGGCGGGCAGAGCTTTGGATTGATGATAGGCGGTGAGGACGAGATCGGCGACAGTGCCTTCGCCCCAGTGGCCTTCAATGACGTAGAGCGCCGCACGAATCCACATATCCTTGTCGGGCTCGTAGAGGGCGCGAACGAGTTTGCCGCAAGCTTCGCGAAATTCGTCAAAGCTGACGGGAACAGGAATGTGCAAGAGACGCGCGGAGCGGGTCAGCCGTTCATAGTGGCGAGCGAGTTCCACAATGCCGAATTTGTTTTCGTTGGCCTGCCAGTAGCCCTTCAAGCCTTCGTAGACGTTGAGTCCGCGATTTACAGCTTCACTGGAAACGTGAAGCGTGGCTTCTTCCCACGGGCGGACGTCGCCATGGAAGTAGGCGTAACGGGGCTGCTGTAAGCCGAGAGAGTAGAGTCCTTTGGTAGCTGTCTGGGTCATTTCTTGCTGCCTCCAAATTCCAAGCCGCGTGAGCGGGGATTAGCGATTGTTGGACGGGACGGCCTGCGGTACCACTGCCGTAGGAGACGGAGTGAATGCAGCTTCGGTGCCGTCGGAATACAGAGCGATAGCGTCGTCGGGGAGATGAGAGTAATCGGTGGCGCGAATGTAGTCGTGCATGGTGGTGCCGGTGGCGGCGGAGTCTACGTTGGGCGCGCCAGCCTTATTCCAGACGTCGTCGAGGTTGACGGTGCGGAAATCGATGCTGAAGCGCGCGAGGCCAGCGGTGTTGGGCACTGTGGAGTGCAGCTGCGCAGCGGAAAAGAGCATCACACCGCCAACGTTGGCGACGACACGAACTTGCGGATCGGGGGCGAGCGGAGCTTGCGGGCGAGGCTGCTCGCGGGTATCGGTCTTAACGTGCTGCGCGGCGTTTTGGCGGCTGGTGCGGTTCCACTCGTAGTAATTGTAGGTGTTGGAATTGTTGGGCACGCGCTCGTCCCAATAGCGGGGATGGAAGGCCATGCAATTTTCCGGATAAATTTCGTAGACCGGCATCCACCAATTGATTTGCGAGACCGGCGCGGAATACCAAACGTCGCGATGCGGGTGAAAGGCATAGGCGATGCCGGAAGTGAGGTAGTCCGAAGGAAAGGCGGTACGCAGGCGGGGCACATCGAAGTAGGTTTTCTCAAGGTCGCACCCATGTTCAGTGAGCATGCCTTGAATCAGTTGCTTGGACACGGGGTGATGGATGAATTTCGGCTTGAGTTCGGCGAGGATTTTGACGCATTCCTCGACAGGCAAGGTTTCGTGAATTTTGAGCGGATTGTGGGGATGAAACGCGGCTGCGATGAGCTCGCGGGCAAATTCGCAGAGCTTGGTGGCACTGGGGGAGGGAGAATAGACGAGCACCGAGCCGCGATAGAGTTCCTGGCGGCGCCTGGTTTCATCCATTCTGGAATCAACAAAGATGTTCATGCC
>JBAVNY010000194.1:0-4026 GCA_049691535.1 Candidatus Acidiferrum sp. | reverse complement strand
GCTCTTCAATCGTGAGTCAGGCACTTTTCTTTTTGCTCTATCATATCGTCCATTTGCTGCAGTAAATCAGGACGGTCGTCAGAAAATTTCCGCGCAAATAGCATCTCTCCGGAGTCCCACTCATCCTCAACCCAGACCTTTTCCTGCGCTGCAAAGAACTTGATGTGTTCCTCATTGATCATGGCCGGATGGGCGGCCTTGGCTGACCAATCCGCATAAACGAAATTTCTGTGGAAATGGGGGCGGAAGGGCGAATTGCCGAGGATCGTCTGGAAAAATGATTCGTCGGGCGCATAAGTCTTCTGAAAATACTGCACTATGTGTGGATTTACGGCCACGAAGTCTGTCAGATATTGGCATGCGTGCCGGGAAAGGGCCCAACCATAACCGTGACCGGCGAAGGGCTCCAGCCCTCGGAGCTGTTTCCGGAAGTCCCTCCGTAGCAGCCCCACCTTGGCGAGTGCCCTGGCGGCGAAGCGGCGGACCGGCATACGAGACGGATAACTTAAAGTGCCGATCCTAGAGAGCGGGTAGCCGGGCGCTGGCATTTTCACCAAGTCCATGAATTCCCAGCCACGATGGTTCTCCAGAAAGCGTTCGATGTACCCGCCGCTCCGTAGCGGATAAACGCTGCCCTGTAGAAAGACGAAGTAATCGTAGTTTGCGGAGGAGTTCAGTGCCTCCCGGGCCAGCAATAGCATCGCTTCGACGGTGGAAAATTCCGCCCAATAGACAGGAATGCGTCGCTGGCAAAAAAATATGTTGTCGCCGGTGATGGCCGAAAACGGCGCGATGTTTGATTTTTGATCAATGTGAACGAAAAATCCGCAATTCTCGGACGAGAGCCTTTCGATTGCTTTCTTCAAAAGCATCGGGTCCCGGTGAAAAAGCATCAGGTAAGCGACTTTCATGCGGTTGGTGCTCTCCTTTTCCTGAAAGAGCAATAGATCGCAACTTGTAGTCGGTGGCGCTGATGACTAATAATGAAACTTTGTGAACAAGTTATCGAGAGTCTCAAGAAAATTGACCTAAGAAGATTGAAGGCCAGGTTTGTATCTACCTGTCAATCACGCACGAGAAAGCCCTGACCTAAACACTACCCGTAATCTGTACCCAGGGACAGTATCGCAGTGCCTGCAAGTAGCGATTTACTGTAATTAACGCCTGTGAGCTGTGGTCTAACATCGTAGATGCGCCCATGCGGCGAGCGGAATATAGAAAATTTTGTGGAGTTTAGTGATCATGATAGCCAGGTTGTACCGTTTGTTTTTGCTAAGTATGATTTTGGTAGCCCCGGCAGTTGCTCAAACGCAGCTTTGGACGGGAATAATTGACGCCAAGCGTGGGATGAACTGGTCGCAAGCAGGTATTCCGAGTGGCGTGCCAGATGCCGGTTGGCCGATTTGTAGCACCATTTCGGCATATTCAGGTAATCCATCGACAATCAACAACGCTCTTTCCTCTTGCGCGAGTGCGCAGCCTGCAGGTGGAGTGGTGGTGCTGGGCGCCGGTAAATTTACGCTATCCGGCGCAGTCAATTTTCCTTCCAAGGGCCATGTGGTGCTACGCGGGCAGGGTGCGAGTTCTACCACTCTTTATTTCACCAGCCCGTCAGGAAGTAATTGTGGCGGTGCAAATGTTTGCATAGCGGGCGATTCCTCTGCTTATAGAGGAGGCACCCCTAAATACGTTTACAATGTCACCGGAGGGCTGTCGCAGGGTTCGACGAGCCTGACCTTAAATAGCGCTTCCGGGATCACGGCGAACGTCAGCGCTGTCATTCTCACCCAATGCGATACGGGATACAGCGGAGCCGCCTGCACCAGTGGAGCTCCCACGGATAACGGTGGGTACTTCGAGTGCGCCATGGCGTGGAAGAGTCCAGGGGTTGGTTGCGCGGTACCCTCCGAGGGTCCAAACGGCTCAAGTTGGCGATGCACTTCGGGCACGTGCGGCGCAGCGTGGCAGGAAGAGATGTTCCTAGTCACCGGCGTCAGCGGTAGCACCATTAGCCTGAACCGGCCGCTGCATCATCCTAACTGGAGCACTAACCAAAGCCCCCAAGTGGGCGTGTTCACTCCGATTCAGCGGGATGGAGTGGAGAACTTGACTGTCGATTCATCCGGGGACGAAGGGGTTAAGGGCACGCCCGGACCAAACGGAGTCTCGGTAACCTACTGCTATCAATGCTGGGTGAGCGGCGTAGCCGCGATTAACGCGGGTAGCCACGACATTTATATGTACGAGGATATTAATTCCGTGGTGCAAGGCTCGTACACTTATGGAAATCCAGTCAGTTATGGGGACAATACAGGCATCTGGGTCACGAACGGAAGCATGAATGTGGTTCAGAATAACATTTGCCAGGGCACTGGCAGTTGCGTGTTCGCTGACGGCCCAGAGGACGCGCTGGTTGTGGCCTATAATTTCGCCACAGGAATGACCACCGGCTCATCTACCAGTGGCAATTTGAACCATGCTATGTTCACCCACTCCGCCGGAGACAATTGGTGGCTTGCTGAGGGAAATGAGTGGGACGGAGTCAATGAGGACCTGGACCACGGCGTACACCTCTCGATGACTTATTTTCGCAACTTCTTCTGGGGATGGGAGTCGTGGGTAAATCGCGGGAATACCAGCTACCCCACAGCCCAGTTTGGTTTCTTCGCCTTCTCGAATGGCTATGGGAGCCGCTACAACCATCTGATTGGGAATGTGCTGGGCACGCCAGGATTCAGCACCAACTATAATTGGACAGGTGGTGCCACGAATCAGTTTCCTTCAGCGGGCTACGTTTTCATTCTCGGTGCGGGCAGCACGCAAAGCGAACCCTCTGACCCACTGGCGTACTGCAGCGCAACAAACGGCGTCAACAACTTCACCACTATGTGCTGGGCCAACTGGGACACCGCCCACAACGCGTCGCAATTCAATTCTTCCGAAGTGCCCACCAGTGCTAATACGTATCCTAACTCCGTGCCAACTTTGGGAGATGTCGGAGCAGGACAAGGTCCGCTGCCAGCATCCTTCTATCTTTTGGGTAGGCCTTCGTGGTGGCTGCCATCAACAATTCCGTTCCCGCCTGTCGGCCCAGATGTGAACGGTGGCAACGTTGGGCAATGCTCGGGAACATTGAATGCGACGAGTCAAGCGGGCCTGCCCACGAGCGGTTCCGGCTTGTGCGCTTCGGGGCAGAGCATCAAAACCGCTTGGGAGGGCCACGTCAATGCGAACCCGGCGATGGCATGCTACGTAGGCTTGGGAGGTCCTCCTGACGGCAAGGGTGGAGCCGTGTCATTCAATGCTGCGCAATGCTACGGGACTTCGACCTCGTCTGGTGGGTCTGGCACGCCGGTTCCTCCGACTGACTTACGAGCCGTTGTTAATTAGGTATCACCACGAAGATCATTCAGCGCTTACTGCAGTCATTTTCACCTGATGCTTGCAGTGAACTGTTGCTTACTGCCGGGTGCGTTGCGGTTTAGCCCGGTAGGAGTGCGGGACAACAGCACTACCGACCGGTACCAGTGGTGTTGTCCTTGTCGGTTTTCGCATCCACGGCGCCTCAATGCGATTAGAGCGTTCCTGATCCGGTTCCGGTTCGGGCTGCGCGGCGGCGTCCACTGGCGCCATTGCCGATAACAGAAATGCAATCCAAACGGGGCCAGCCATGCCGAAGCTTGCCTCGGTGAAATTTTCCGTGATAATGATCATGAAAAAGGCCACGCGGAGGCTCGCGAATGGTGCCAGGTTACGAACAGCCTTCACGATGCGCGCGTATCCAGCAAATAGAACAATCCCCATGAAACCGACGCCGATCCAGCCCAGATTCAAGTAAGTTTCAAGGTAACCGTTGTGTGCTTGGTTGACTTCTATACCAGCTGACTCCTTTACCTGATCATATCGCGGCCCGATCCAGAAGCTTTCGAAGCCAGTTCCCACAAGGGGACTTTCGGCGACAGAGAGGACGGAATGCCAGATACGAGTGCGGCCTGTCAGTGTTGTATCTCGTCCCATGCCCTGAAC
>JBAVNY010000193.1:0-6518 GCA_049691535.1 Candidatus Acidiferrum sp. | reverse complement strand
GCCCAATTCCAGCCGTTGTACGAACTGAATCGCGAGACATTCATCAATTCCGGAAGCCGATCAATATCCAAAAACGCCATGAATACCGGGTAGCGAAACTCGTGCTCCCGTGGCGTGAAGCGACGGTGCCGCAGCGTGCCGCGATACAGTCCCGATTCCATGGCTTAGACCTGCACTCCCAGGCTTTTCGCCACCCGCAGGGCCGAGTTCACACCGTCTTCGTGAAATCCGTACGCCCAATATGCACCGCAAAAGTGCACTCGGTTTGCGCCGCTGATCTGCCTCCATTTCTTTTGTGCTTGGATCGCGTCCAGCGTGTACAGCGGGTGGTGATAGACGAACTTACGCAGAACTTTTTCCGGCTGGATGTGCGCGTTGGCGTTCAGCGTAACGCAATAGTTTTCTTGCACCGGCAGCGATTGCAGACGGTTCATGTGATAGGTCATCGTGGCGGGGCTGTGGCCGTTACGCGAATCCATGTGCAGCAGATAATTCCAAGATGCGCGCGCCGCTTCACGCTTCGGCAAGAGCCGCTCGTCGGTGTGTAGCGTTACCTCGTTGCGGCTAGTTTGAAACACCGAGAGCACATCGCGTTCCTGTTCGCTGGCATCTTTCAACAGCGGAAGCACCTGATTGCCATGCGTCGCGAACACCACCTGATCGAAATTCATGCACGCATGCCCGGCGGCAAATTTCAGCGTGGCACCGTCTGCATGGCGTTCCACACTTTCGATTTCTACGCCGGTGTGAATGCGCTTCTGGAATGGCTTGGTTATCGGCGCAATGTATCTGCCGCAGCCGCCGGGAATCGTCTTCCACTGCGCGTGGTCATTCACGTTTAGAAATTTGTGATTGTCGAAAAAACGGATCAGTGTAGCTGCGGGAAACTGTTTCACGACATTGTGCGCGCAGGACCAAACGGCCGAGGCCATGGGCATCAAGTACAGTTCCCAGAATTCGTCGCTGAATCTCTCTTCGTCCAGATAATCGCCAAGCGTCAGTTGATTTGCATCGGGCCACTGTAAGACTTTACCGGCGTCGCGATTGAACCGCTTAATTTCGGAGAAAAGTCGCCACGGCTTGGCGCATAAAATGTTGCGCTTCTGTGCAAAGAAACCATTTGCTCCCCGGCTTGAATACTCGTAGCCCGTTTTCCAACAACTGACTGCGAATGACATGTCGGAATTCACCCGCGGCACGTTCAATTCCGCCAGCAAGCGGATCAAATTTGGGTAGGTCAAATCGTTGTGTACTATGAATCCGGTGTCCACGGCGAGTGGACCGGCGCTGGAATCGACGGTTACCGTGTGCGTGTGGCCGCCGAGTCGCGTGTCGCGCTCAAACAGGTGCACTTCAAATTTGCGGCTCAGATAATAAGCTGCCGCAAGGCCCGAGATTCCCGAGCCGATGACTGCAATTCGATTCACGTAGTTTGCCGTTCTCTCAGTGTGCTCGGTTTGATGCCCAGCTACTCTCACGATTACGACGTACCGCGTGCTGTTTTTCTCTGTGCGAAACTCTGCGCCCGGATATTCACCCTACAGAAATGGCCAAGCCGCAAACGCTCTGCGGCGGTCCAATCCGCATCACTACCTGTCCCGGGGTTGCATCCATCTGTAGTACGCATGGCGTACCCCATCTGGATTGCTGCGGTGGCTCAGGACGAGGCGGCAAGGAGCTCAGCGACGTGAACGTTTTCCTGAAGTTTTTGTTCGGCTTTATCTTTGTGTTTATGGTGGTGATGACGGTGCGCACCAGCCTGCAGGTGCCCATCTGGCAGGCGTCGTTCGCCGGCAATCCGTGGGCTTGGGCGACGCTCCTTGACGCCTACTTCGGCTTCGTCACGTTTTTTTGCTGGGTAGCCTGGCGCGAACGGTCGTTGCCCGCCAGGATTATCTGGTTCATTCTCATTATGCTGATGGGAAACATCACTATGTCGCTTTACGTTTTATTGCAACTCTTTGCGTTGCGCTCCGATGAGCCAGTCTCAAACTTGTTTCGCCAGAAGACCGCATGAACGAAGGATTTTTGCATCGCCGCTTGTTTCGCCCTGTGCTCGATCTCTTGAAGCAGGGCGTGACGCCGGAAAAGCTGGCTCTCAGTCTAGCTTTGGGCGCGGTTGTCGGAGTCTTCCCGGCGCTCGGCTGGACCACCATGCTTTGCGCCATCGCTGCCTTCGCGTTGGGACTGAACCTCCCGGCCATTCAGATTGTGAATTATTTTATGTATCCGCTGCAGATTGCGCTGCTGATTCCCTTCTTCCGGCTGGGCGAAAAACTTTTTGGCGCTCCGCACCTGCCCATTTCCGTCTCGCAGATTTACGCCATGGCCCACGCTAATTTGTGGGGCGCGATTAAATTTTTGTGGAGCACCACCTGGCACGCCATCGTGGTTTGGGCTTTGCTGGCCCCTTTTGTCACAGCCGCAACTTATTTCACGCTCACACCGCTGCTTCGTCGCGTGCTGAAGCGCCAGAACGCCTCGTTGCCTCCTGTCCACGTGGGAGCGGCCTAATGATGTGGCAAGCTTTGCCTCTGTTGCTTGTTGGTGCCGCCATCGTCGCCGGGATGATGCTATTGCTGTGGATCATTCATCTGCTGATTCGCAACGCAGCTATCGTTGATGTTGGCTGGGCCGCCGGGCTCGGAATTCTCGCGGTGTATTTCGCGGCGGCCGGTCCTGCCTATGCACCGCGAAAATATTTAATCGCGGCAATGGCCGGCATCTGGAGCGCGCGCCTGGCATTTTATTTGTTGTTTTCTCGCGTGATCGGACAGCCTGAAGAGGGCCGCTACGTTCAATTGCGCCAGCAATGGAAAACGCATCTGCCGCTGCGCTTCTTCCTCTTTTTTGAGTTTCAAGCTGTGCTCGATCTAGCGCTTTCGCTTCCCTTCCTGCTCGCCTGCCTGAATCCCAACGCTCCGCTAGGAGTTTTTGAAATAGTTGGAGCCGCTCTCTGGCTGATCGGCATGGTAGGCGAGGCGTTCTCCGATTCACAACTCGAAGCCTTCAAGAAAAATCCCGCCAACAAAGGCAAGACCTGCCGCGCAGGCTTGTGGAACTATTCGCGTCATCCCAACTATTTCTTCGAATGGATGATTTGGCTGGGCTACGCAATTTTTGCGCTGGGCGGCCCGTGGGGCTGGCTGGCACTCTTCGCGCCCGCGCTCATGCTCTACTTCTTGCTAGCCCTAACCGGCATTCCCGCGACTGAGGCGCAAGCATTGCGCAGTCGTGGCGAAGAGTATCGACAATATCAGCGCACGACCAGCACGTTTGTTCCCTGGTTTCCGAAAAAGGAGAATGCATGAGCACCATGGTTCGCAACAATGCCGCTTCGCACGCGCCATGGCTTTCCGCGGCGCAGGACCGACCCGAGAAACAATTCTGGTACGAACCCCTTCTGGAAAGCCGCGTGGTGCCAGACGCGCTGATTCGCTGGTCGATCCGTCAAATGCTGCG
Organism: Candidatus Acidiferrum sp.; assembly: GCA_049691535.1. Taxonomy (GTDB): domain Bacteria; phylum Acidobacteriota; class Terriglobia; order Acidiferrales; family UBA7541; genus Acidiferrum. Next base: position 3,056 of record JBAVNY010000193.1, on the reverse strand, counting down.
CGATCGGTTGCGCCAGGAAGATTGCGGCTCCGCTGCAGCCAATCAAACCAAGCTTCTCTACTTCGCGGAATCCATGAAGCAAAGCGCCATCGCGCTGCGCACCGATTCAGCCAATGCGCAACATTACGAAGTGCCAGCCGCATTCTACGAAAAGATCCTCGGTCCGCGGCTGAAATACAGTTGCGCTTACTACGCCGACGATTGCGCTTCGTTGGGCAATGCGGAAGAAGCCATGCTCCGTCTGACTTGCGAACGCGCGCAACTCTCCGACGGCTTGGACATTCTGGAACTCGGCTGTGGCTGGGGTTCGCTCACACTTTGGATGGCGGAGAAAAATCCGAACAGCCGGATCACCGGCGTTTCGAATTCCGCGTCGCAGCGTGAATTCATCCTGGCGCGCGCGGCACAGCGTGGCCTGCACAACGTGCGGATCCTCACCGCCGACATGAACGATTTTGCCGCCCCCGCAACCTACGACCGTATCCTGTCCGTCGAAATGTTTGAGCATATGCGCAACTGGGACGCGCTTCTTGCCCGGGTAGCATCATGGATGAAGCCGCACGCCAAATTGTTCATCCACATCTTCGCCCACAAACAATTCGCGTATCCGTTCGAAGTTCGAGATGACGGCGATTGGATGGCGCAACACTTCTTTACCGGCGGCATGATGCCCGCCAACGATTTGCTATCACACTTCGAGCGCCACCTTCAGATTCAGCAGCACTGGCAGGTGAATGGCACGCACTACCAGAAGACCAGCGAAGACTGGCTGCGCAACATGGACACCGCAAAAGCAGAGTTGATGCCGGTTTTAAGAGCCACGTATGGTGCAGATCAGGCGAAACGTTGGTGGGTACGCTGGCGCATCTTCTTTATGGCCTGCGCCGAGCTGTGGGGCTATCGCAACGGCAACCAATGGATGGTTTGCCAATACTTGCTGGCCAAGCCCTAGCCGACCGCGGTCCGGCAGGCGGAGCAAATCTGTACTAACTTGCGCATTGAGCGTTACAAAATTTCGAGAATTTCTTCGTAGCGTTTAAACGGCGGAATCAAATACACACCGGCAATTTCCGTGCGCGCCCAGTTCATCATTTCCCGCGCCACTTCAAAGCCCTTTTCACGCGCAGACACGCCGGCCGCTTCCATCGATTTCAGCAGCGGCTCGGGAATCATAATGCCGGGAACTTCGTTGTTCAAACGCAGCGCCTGTTTATAGCTGTTCAGCGGCCACACGCCAATCAAAACCGGAATTGGCGGCGGCCCCCCGAGCTTCTTCAGGAACCCATGCCAGTGCGACGGATCAAAAAGCGGCTGCGTCATGGCAAAGTGCGCGCCGGCTTCCACCTTGGCATGAAACCGCGCAATCTCGCCTTCCAGATCATCCGCAACAGGATTCAACGCCACGCCAATCGTAAAATTCGTCTGACCGCCGAGAGTCTTACCCGCCCAGTCCGTGCCCTGGTTCAACCGGTTTAAAATTTTCACCAGCCCGACCGAATCCACTTCATACACACCGCTCGCTTCCGGATAATCTCCGACCGATGGCGGATCGCCAGTAATCGCCAGGACGTTGCGCACGCCGCCCACGGTCCACGCCCCCAGCAGCATCGCCTGCAAACCAATAATATTTTGATCGCGCGTAGTAAGGTGCGGCACCGTTTCCACGCCGCGCGCTTCCAAAGCCCCGGCCACGATCAGCGCATCCATTCCCACTCGCGCCATTGCGCCGCTGTTGATGTCTATGGCATCAACCTTGCCCGAGGCCATCACCTTATCGACCTGTTCAAAAATCCGATCCAACGAAATTCCCTTTGGTGGATCGATTTCCACGCAAGTCGCAAATTCCTTCTTCTGCAGCTTTTTCCAGAATTTACTTTCTGGCTCTCTCTGCGAAACGCGACTCACCGGAATCGAGGCGGTCACGCTCACCTTTGCCGTTTGAGTCGAAGCCGGCGGCAGCGACTTCACCGCCTCGGCCATAGCGCGAATATGAGCAGGTGTAGTGCCGCAGCATCCACCCAAAATGCGCACGCCAATCTCCGCCGCGTCCTTGGCAAACTGCGCAAAATATTCCGGAGACGATTTGGGATAAACGATGCGGTCGCCTTCACGCTTTGGAAAACCGGCGTTGGGCATGCCGCTGACGCGAATATTTCCCGCACCCGCCAATTCCTGCAGAATCGGCAGCAGCGATTGCGGCCCCAGGGTGCAATTCGCGCCAATCACCTGGACATTTTTGTCTTTCAGCAGAGTGGCCGCGGCCAGGGGACGCACATCGCAGAACGTGGTGCCTTCTTCCGAATAACTCAGTTGCGCCACAATCGGCAATCCGGAAAACGAACGGATCGCGTCGATCGCCAGCATCAGTTCTTCCACGTACGAAAACGTCTCCAGAATAAAAAGATCGACACCGCGCTCTTCCAACGCCAACGCCTGCTCGTGAAAAATGGAGAGAATCTGCTCTGGTTCGGGATGCCGCGCCTGAACTCCAATGCCTAGTGGCCCAATAGAGCCGGCGATCAGCACTTCCTTCGACGCAGCCTCGCGCGCCTCGCGCGCAATCTTCACCCCGCGGCTATTCAACTTCTGCACATCTTCGCCCAGGCCCAGCGGCTCCAACTTAAAACGATTCGCGCCAAAGGTATTTGTCTCGATAATTTGCGCCCCGGCGTCGATGTACGACTGGTGCACCCGAAAAACGGCTTCCGGCTCGGTGACATTCAATTCGTCGAAGCAGCGCACCGCACCTACCACTTCGTGCAGCAGCGACCCCATCGCGCCATCTGCGATGAGAATCGAGTTTTTCAGCCGGTCATTAAAGTCCTGGATTTTCACGATTCAGTTTTCCTGTAATTTGCAGCCGCATTAGAGGATCGAGGCTAGCGTTTTTGTTCCATCAAACTGGCTACAGTGCTCATTAAGTCGTATTTGGTGAGGATTTCAAACTTGCCATCGACCATTTCCACAAACACCGCGGGATTTTCGTGGCTCAACATATACGTGACCCGTTCCACCGGTGCATTCTTCGGCACGTGTGGCATCGGCTTGCTCATCAC
>JBAVNY010000192.1:0-6691 GCA_049691535.1 Candidatus Acidiferrum sp. | reverse complement strand
CGTTAGAGGGTAAGTTGCGTGGGTCTGCTGGGTCCACTAGACTACTTTTTTGCCCTGAGGTGGGAACAAAATTGCGTATTGTGCTGCGTGTTTTTCTGTGGGGATTCGCCATCCTGCTGATCGCGTTTGCCGCAACCATTTGGTGGTTCGTGTATCGTCCATTGCCGCAACTGGATGGAGAAGTTCGTGTGAGAGGGCTGAAAAACGACGTAACCGTGGAGCGAGATAACTGGGGAGTGCCGCATATTCGGGCGGCGAACCTGGAAGATTTGGCGGAGGCGCAGGGGTATGTGATGGCGCAAGACCGGCTGTGGCAATTGGATTTGCTGCGGCGAGTGGCGCGCGGGCAACTGTCGGAAGTGCTGGGGCCGCTGACGTTGAACATTGATAAGGATTTTCGGACTTTGAATTTTGGACGAGCGGCGCAACGGGATTTAGAGCAACTGGATCCGGAATCGCGTGGAATGCTGGAGGCGTATGCGCGCGGCGTGAACCGGTTCATCGAAGGACACGGCGAACGATTGCCGATGGAATTCACGCTGCTGAAATATAAGCCGCAACCCTGGCAGCCGACGGACACGCTGGTGATAACGGGTTATATGTACCGGACCCTGGCGGATACGCGGGAAGAGGAGTTACACCGAGCGATCGTTACGGCGAAAGCGGGACCGGAGCTGGCAAAGGATTTGTATAGCCAGGATGCGGCGCTGGATCACTTTGTGGTGGGGGATCCGGACGCCGAGAAGGCGCGAGATGCGCAGGCGAACGATGATGAAGAGGATGATGACGAAATGGATGCGGATGATGTTTTGAAGGCGCAGCGGGAAGCGCCACGCGCGCCGGGAGCGAGCGATCCGGTAGATGCGGCGGCGGAACAACCGGACCTGACTTCCGCGCTGGCGGTGCAGGTGAAGGATTGGCTGCGTGAAACCGGGCGAGACGTGCGGCATTCGTTGGGCAGCAACAATTGGGTGGTGAGCGGGGCACACACGGCGACGGGAAAACCGTTGTTGGCGAATGATACCCATCTGGAATTGACGCTGCCGCCGATCTGGTACGAAGTCCATCTGACTTCGCCGGGAGTCAATGTGAAGGGATTCACGTTGCCGGGCGCGCCGCTGGTGGTGATTGGGCACAACGATCGGATTGCGTGGGGATTCACAAATAATGGCGCGGACGTGCTGGACTTGTATGAAGAGACGTTCAACCCAGCAGATCCGGATGAATATCGAGTGAAGGGAAAATGGAAAAAGGCGGATGTGTATGACGAAGTGATTCATGTGAAGGGCTCGCCGGATGAACACCTGAAATTGGTGGTGACGCGGCACGGGCCGGTGGTGAGTCGCGACGGAGATAAGGTGTACGCGATGCGGTGGACGGCGCTGGAGCCGGGAGGGCTGTCGAATAGTTACAACTGGCTGAGCCGGGCGCAAAACTGGAAGCAATTTTTGGAAGTGATGAGGGGTGTGTGCGGGCCTGCACAAAATGCGGTGTATGCGGACGTGGACGGAAACATCGGATACGTGATGGCGGCGCATGTGCCGGTGCGGAAGAAGGGGCACGGCGAAGTGCCAATGCCGGGGGATACGGACGATTACGAATGGACGGGGTATATTCCGTTTGACCAGCTGCCGAGGAGTTTTAATCCGCCGAGTGGATTGATCGTGACGGCAAATGCGCGGGTGGTAGGGCCGGACTACAAACCGTACTTAACGGATCATTGGGAGGAGCCGTACCGGACCGCGCGGATATTTGATTTGCTGCACGACAAGCACGATTTGCGGCCGGAGGACATGCTGCGCGTGCAGACGGATACGTATAGCTATCCGCATGTGTTTGTGGCGGAACAACTGGTGGCCGCAGAGAAAAGCGCGCCGGCTCAGGATGCGCGGGCAAAGAAATTGATTGAACAGGCGAAGGATTGGAATGGGATTGCGGACGCGAATTCGTATGTGGTGTCGTTTCTGAATCAGACGCGGCATGAAGCGCTGCACATTTTGCTGGAAGCGCAGTTGGGCAAGGATGCAGATCTTTATGAATGGCGGAGCATGGCGTTTCTGCAAAAGATTTTGACGGAGCGGCCGGGGCGATGGCTGCCGGCAGAATATAAAACGTACGACCAGTTGCTGACGAGCGCGGCGGATCGCGCGGTGAAGAAATTGGAAGAGCGAACGAAGGATGCGAATCCGGAGGCGTGGCCTTGGAAGCGATTCGATGCGCTGGATATGCTGCATCCGATTGGGAGGGGAGGATTTTTGAAGGAGTTGCTGAGCATTTCGGACCAGCCGCAATCGGGGACAATGTGGAGTCCGCGAGCGGCAACGCAACATCATGGGCCGGCGATGCGGTTTGTGGCGAATCTGGCGGATTGGGACCAGTCGATATTATTGATACCAGCTGGGCAATCGGGGCAACCGGGCAGCGAACATTATAAGGATCAGTTTCATTATTGGTTTGAGGGGAAGGCAATTTATGCGCCGTATACGGATGCAGCGGAGGCGAAGACGAAGAAGCATTTGTTGACGTTGAAGCCGGCGGCGTGATGCGCGGGCATGAGGAAATGGTTTGTGTCGGTAGTTGGGCGTGCGTAGAATGCTGATTAGCGTGCGCGATTGGTCGAGCGTGATTCCCGTTTGAAATTTAGGATTAAAGTTAAATTTGAGCTTTAGTTAAGGATATTTTGTGAATTCAACGGCATCGAAGACACCGGAACCGGTTAAGAAGGTTGATTTCGAGAAATCGCTGACGCGGCTGGAGGAAGTGGTGCGGAAATTGGAGAGCCCGCAACTTTCGCTGGACGAGGCGATGAAATTGTTTGAAGAGGGTGTGGAACTTTCGCGCGAGTGCCAGAAACAGCTAGAAGAGGCGGAGGGGCGCGTGGAGATTCTGCTGAAGAAAGCGGATGGAAAGCTGACCACCGAGCCGTTTGCGCCGGAAACTGAGAAGCGTTGAACTTCGTGAATCTGCCCGACAGGAACTAAATCCGCGCCGATGAAACTTCCCGACTTTTTTGAAGAAGACCGGATTGCCGTAGACGCGCAACTGGAACGGTTGTTGCCTGCGGAGACGATGCAACCGCCGTCGATTCATGAGGCGATGCGGTACTCGGTGTTTGCCGGGGGAAAGCGGGTGCGACCGATTCTGTGTCTGGAAACGGCGCGGATTTTTGCGGAGGATGTTGCGGCGGCGCTGTATCCGGGATGCGCGATTGAGTTTATACATACCTATTCGCTGATACACGATGATTTGCCTTCGCTGGATAACGATGATTTGCGACGCGGGAAGCCGACGTGTCACAAGAAGTGTGGGGAGGCAACGGCGATCTTGGCGGGAGATGCGCTACTGACATTGGCGTTTGAAACGATTGCGGCGGCGCCTACGGAAGCGGAGCGGCGCGTGCGGATGGTGGCGGAGATTTCGAAGGCGGCGGGCACGGTGAATGGAATGGTGGGCGGGCAGGTGGCGGACCTGGAGGCTGAGGGAAAGCGCGTTGGAGCCGAGACGCTGGAGTATATTCACCGGTCGAAGACGGCGGCGTTGATTTGTGCATCGATTACGGCGGGAGCGATTTGTGCAGGCGCGGGTGTGATGGATGTGGAACGTTTGCGGAGCTTCGGAGAAACGATCGGATGGGCGTTTCAGGTGACGGACGATATTTTGGATGTGGAAGAGTCGTCGGCGGCGCTGGGGAAGACGGCGGGAAAAGATATGGCGCAAGAGAAGGCGACGTACCCAGCGGTGTATGGGTTGGAAAAGTCGCACGAGATAGCCAATGAATTGGCGGCGAAAGCCATTGCCGAGCTGGAGCCTTATGGTGCGAAGGCGGAGCGACTGCGGGCGATCGCGAAGTTTCTGGTACTGCGCCGGACATAACGTCCAAAATTCCATGAACGCAAAATCTGCGAAGAAGAAACGGCTCGATCTGCTGCTGGTGGAACGAGGTTTGGCGGAGAATGCTCAAAAAGCGGCGGCGATGATTCTGGCGGGCGAAGTGGAAGTGGACGGAAATCGCGCAGGGAAAGCGGGAGTGGGTGTTGCGGAGACGGCGCGGGTGGAAGTGTTCAGCCGAAGTCAGAAGTATGTGAGCCGCGGAGGATTCAAGTTGCAGGGGGCGCTGGAGGATTTTGCAGTGAGTGTGACTGGGAAAGTTTGTCTGGATGTGGGCGCGTCTACCGGAGGATTTACGGATTGTCTTTTGCAGAATGGGGCGAAGAGAGTGTATGCGGTGGACGTGAATACGGACCAGATTGCGTGGAAGCTGCGGGAAGATGCGCGGGTGCGACTGGTGAAGACAAATGCGCGAGAGCTTAGTGGCGCCGATTTGCAGGAACCAGTTGATGTGGTGGTGGTGGATGTGTCGTTTATTTCGGTGGCAAAAGTTTTGCGTGGGGGGATGGAGTGCGCCAAGGATGATGCGGAATTTTTAATACTGATCAAGCCGCAATTTGAGCTGGAGCGGGGCGATGTGGGGCCAGGCGGCATTGTGCGTGAGGCGGAGTTGCACGAGAAGGCGATGGCGCAGGTACGAAAGGCGGCGGTGGAATTGGGGCTGCTGTGCGGTGAGGTGGCGGCTAGCCGTTTGCCGGGTGCGGAGGGTAATCAGGAGTATTTCCTCCATGCGCGAAAGCGAGTGGGGTAGAATCGGCGTAATCCATGGCGGGCAAAATCATATACAAGACAATTGGGATTATCTCGCGGCCGCGGCGATCGAACCTGGTCGAGGTGGTGCCGCCATTGCTGGAGTGGTTGAAGGAGCACGGCGTGCCAGCAGTGTACGATGCGGAAACCGCAACGGCGTTGAAGGATGGCTCGCTGGGAAAATCGCGGCAACAAGTGGCGGAGGAATCGGATTTGCTGCTGGTGCTGGGCGGCGACGGGACGATTTTGGCGACGGCGCGGGAGGCGACACCGCGTGGCATACCGATCTTGCCGATCAACATGGGCAGCTTGGGATTTTTGACCAGCTTCACGGCCGAGGAGCTTTATCCGGCGCTGGAAGCGGTGCTGGAAGGGCGGACGACGGTAGATGAGCGGGTACTGCTGCAGGTGGAGCGGGTGCACAACGATGAAGTGCTGACGCACCAGTGGGTGCTGAATGAGGCGGTGGTACACAAAGGCACGCTGGCGCGCATGATTGAGCTGGAGTTGTACATTGATGGAAGTTTCGTTTGCAGATATCGCGCGGACGGATTGATTGTGGCCACGCCGACAGGATCGACGGCGTATTCGATGTCGGCGGGCGGACCGATTGTGCATCCGGCGGTGGAGTCGATCTTGATTACGCCGATTTGTCCGCATACGTTGAGCGACCGGCCGGTGGTGGTGCCGGATACGTCGATGATCGAGTTGCGGGTTGCGGATAATTCGGATTCGGTGTTTTTGACGTTGGATGGTCAGACGGGCGTGCCCATGGCGGTGGGGGACCGGGTGAAGATTGGTCGGGCGGCGGAGCGGTTGAAGTTGATCCAACCGCCGAATAAGTCGTACTTTGAGATTTTAAGAAGTAAGTTGAAGTGGGGAGAGGCGTAGGGGGCGGCGGTTGCGTGGCGCGAAAGATCGCGGTGGCGTGTCGGAAAGGTTGATGCTTCGCAGTGAGATCGAAGAGGGATTCCTCTCTCCAGTGACCCGGCGCGCCAAAAGGCGGCGCGAAGAAAAGGCCGGGTCACTACGCTCGGAATGACGGGATAGCGCCCTTGCGGAGATTGTACTCGCTTCCAACTCCACAAATTTAGAGTGCCGTGCGCCTACGCGAGGATATCGGTGCTTAGGAGGTCGCGGCGGGTTTCGCGGCGGCGGATCAGAGTGGAGCGGCGTTTGTTGATTAGGATTTCTGGAGGGCGGGGGCGGGCGTTGTAGTTTGAGGATTGGACTATACCGTAGGCTCCTGTGGCCCAGATGGCGACGAGGTCGCCGGGATACACTTCGTCGAGGGGCCAGTTTTCCAGGAAGCAATCACCGGTTTCGCAGATAGGACCAACCACGTCGACCCGTTGACGTGGTTTTATTTTGTAGTTGTGTGCGCGCGTGACTTTGGTGATGGGGTGAGGGGCGTCGTAGAGGACGGGGCGGATGAGATCGTTCATAGCGGCATCGAGGATGACAAAGGATTTTGTGGAGTTGCGTTTGGACGCAATGACGCTGGAAAGAAGGACGCAGGCGGGCGCGATGATGGAGCGGCCGGGCTCGAGGAGAAGTTGAACGCCGAGGGGGCGAACGATTTTGGCGACCATGCGGGCGTAGGCGCCGCGGGAGATGGGTTTTTCGTTGGTGTAACGAACACCGAGACCGCCGCCAAAATCGAGATAATCGAGAGCGATTCCGTTTTTGCGAAGATCAGTGAGATAGCTGCCGAGGCGCTGGAGCGCGCTGCGAAAAGGCGCGAGATCGGTGATTTGCGAACCGATGTGGGCGCTGATTCCCTGCCAACGAATAAATTTTGAATCTTTGTGGGCGAGGTAAAGAGCGCGGGCGTGCGGCCAACTGAGGCCGAATTTGTGGTGCTGGCGGCCAGTGGAGATGTGGGGATGGCCGCCGGCTTTCACATCGGGATTCACACGAATGGAGAGACCAGGTGGAGAGTTGTGAGAGCGCGATGCGGCTTTCGAGGACTCCTCGAGGAGAATTTTGAGTTCGGCCTCGGACTCGATGTTGAACTGGAGAATGCCGGGTTGGTCGTTTTTCTCGATTTTGT
>JBAVNY010000191.1:0-3775 GCA_049691535.1 Candidatus Acidiferrum sp. | reverse complement strand
GGGTATTGCCGAGAGCAATAGCCAGTCGCCATACTTCGCTGCTCCCCACGCGTGCAGCAACAGCGGCACGGTAACCAACTGTATTCCTGCTGTCACCACCGGCCCCGCTGCCATCGCTCCAAATCCACGTAGCAGCCGCTGGGTAACACCTCCGCCCCCGCTCTTCCTATCGCCTGCAGTGAGTTGTGGATTGGTTGCCATGCCTATAAAGCTTCGCCAACTTCTACCGGATTGCTTTCGAATGATTTGGGCGAGATGTTTCCGGACCTGCGCGGGTACTTACTTTTCGATATTCCTGGGCGGAATTACGGGGTGGTTTACAACGTGCTGCTTACATCCTTAGGCTTCAATCGGCCTAAACGAAGATCGGTGCTGTTTTTGCTGCCTTGGGCTTGCAACTCCAAGGCTTCGCCATCGCCGCTTAGAAATCGGCTATTAACTCTGCTGCTGAGGTCGGGGCTTGTCCTACTACCTAAGATTGGGCCTATTCCGTGGACACTTCAGCGCATACTCTGCCCTTCTGAAACTATTTTCGCAAGTAAAAGTTTGTGATGTCGCAAATCGTAATTTCAAATCTCCTTGCAGTTTTGTACTCTTGAGAATATTTCGAATCGTCACGTGGAAATAATAATTCTGTAAAAAAGCTTCAGCCGCAGACTAAAGGCGCGTCAGTACCTGCAGTACCCACTCACTATTTTCGTTTCTCCCGTTTTATTTCTTCATCCCATCCGAAAAACTCACGCTCCACAGCGACTCTGCTGTTGTGCGCGATTTCTTGCAGACGTTATACTCTCGCTCACCATTCACGTGATTTGCCGTTCACATAGCAAGAGCATCTTGTAGACGATGTCTTACAAAGACGCGTTGCCGATTTACTATTCCAGACTCTTTTGCTGCGCCTTAGGAGGCCTCGTGTCTTTCAGTGCATCGAAATTCTGCTCTGTCACTGTGCTCTCTTCCTCTGCACAAGATACGAGGCACGCAAATCGAACCCGCCTGCATGCCGGCAAGTTATTTCTTCGTCGCTTCACGATTGCTCTTGTTTTCGCCAGTCTCGTTTGTCTGTCTTCCTTCGCGCAAACCAACGTCACCACCCAGCACTACGACATCTCCCGCACCGGCGCCAACACCAATGAGACCATTCTCACGCCCGCCAACGTGAACACCACCACCTTCGGTAAATTGTTTTCTCAACCCGTCGACGGTTACGCCTATGCCCAGCCGCTCTACATGCCCAGCATAACTCTCGGTGTTGGCACCGCCCAGGCTGGAACCAAACACAACATCATTTTCATCGCGACCGAACACGACAGCGTCTTTGCGTACGATGCCGACTCCAATATCGGCGCCAACGCTGCTCCACTCTGGCAAGTCTCGCTGCTCGACGCCGCACATGGCGCAGGTGCCGGCGAAACCACCGTTCCCAACGGCGATGTTTCCACTACCGACATCCTTCCCGAGATTGGTATCACCAGCACTCCCGTCATCGATCCCAACACCAACACTCTTTACGTCGTCGCAAAATCTACCGTGGCCGGTATTACCTTCATTCAACGCCTCCACGCTCTCGACATCACCACCGGTGCGGAAAAATTTGCCGGCCCAGTGACGTTAGCCGCGAGCGTCCCTGGCACCGGCAACGGAAGTTCGAACGGTATCCTGAATTTTGATCCCAAGTGGGAAAGTAATCGTCCCGGCCTCCTTCTTCTCAACGGCATCGTTTATCTCGCCTTCGGTGCTCACGGCGACAACGGCCCGTGGCACGGCTGGCTCCTCGCCTACAACGCAACCACCTTGCAACTCACCGGCGCGTGGTGCGCCACTCCCAATGCTTCTGCTGGCGGCATTTGGATGGGCGGCACTGGCATTGCCGCCGATGTCCCTACCGGCAAACCCTTCGGCCGAATTTTCACCGCCACCGGTAACGGCACCTTCGACGCCACCGCGCCCAGCTACACCAATTCCATGGATTACGCCGACTCCATCATCAAATTGGATTTGAACAACGGCGTTCCCACCATGTCTGCAAATGGCGTCACCGTTGGCGACGACTTCACTCCACATGATCAAGCCAGCATGAACAATGGCGATTTAGATCAAGCCGCCGGAGGCGTCGTCATCCTTCCCGATTCGGTTGGTGGCGGAGGCGGCAATCACCAGCTCGTGCAAGTCGGAAAGACCGCGCGCGTCTTCGTTCTTAATCGCGAAAATCTTGGCGGCTATAATCCTAACAACACCACGGACCCTGAAGAATCCGCCTACCTCGCCGGTGGATTGTGGGGCGGTCCCGCCTATTGGAACGGCAATGTCTACATCTGGGGAACCAACGATCACCTCAAGGCTTTTTCTTTTGCCAATGGCGCGTTGAACAGCACGCCTACTTCCACATCCAATGAAACTACCGGCCAGTTCAGTCCCACTCCAACCGTCTCCGCCAGCGGCACCACCAACGGCATCGTCTGGAGCCTGCGCACCGACAATTACAGCACCCAGGGCCGGGAAATTCTCTACGCTCACAACGCCACCAACGTTTCCACGCTTCTTTATTCCAGCGAGTCCAACGTTGCCCGCGACAATCCCGGCAACTCCGTCAAGTTCATCACCCCCACCGTCATCAACGGAAAAGTTTACGTCGGCTCCGAATCGCAACTCAGCGTTTTTGGTTTGCTCAACGGTTCCACCCAAGCGGCCGCACCGGCCTTCAATCCACCTTCCGAATCTTTTTCGACAAGTGTGCAGGTCACTCTTACTGACAGCACTTCCGGCGCTTCCATCTACTACACCACCGACGGCAGTACGCCCACGACCAGTTCCACCCGTTACACCGCTCCATTCACTCTCACCGCTTCGACCACCTTCAACGCCATCGCCGCCGGCACCGGAATGCTCGCCAGCACCGTTTCTTCCGCCACCTACACCCTTCTTACCCAAGTCGCCACGCCCACTTTCAATCCCGCTCCCGGCTCGTACACAGCCGTTCAGTCCGTGACCATCAGCACCACCACCGCCAACGCCACCATCTACTACACTACCGACGGCAGCACTCCCACCACTTCCAGTTCCAAATACTCTGGCCCAGTTTCTATCAGCGCCACTGAAACTCTTTCCGCGATTGCGGTCGCCACTGGTCTCAGCAATAGTCCCGTTGCCAGCGGCCTCTACACCATCAGCCTTGGTGTCACCTCAATTAATTTCGCCAGTGGATTTTCCAGCGGCGGCATGAATTTGATTAGCGCTGCGAAGCTCAATGGAACCGCTCTCGAACTTACCGACGGTAATGGCAGCGAAGCCACTGCCGCTTGGTACCAGTCGGAAGCCAACATTCAATCCTTCACCACCGATTTTACGTTCCAAAACACCGGCGGCACCAATCCCCAGGGCGACGGTTTCACCTTCACCATTCAGGGAAATAATTCTTCCGCCGTAGGCCCGCTTGGCGGCGGCTTAGGCTACGGCCCAGACAACGTCACCAATCCTTCCACCGCTTCGAACTCGCCCATCCTCAACAGTATCGCCATCAAATTCGATCTGTATTCCAACGCAGGCGAGGGAAGCGATTCCACCGGCCTTTACACCAACGGCGCTTCTCCCACCATTCCAGCACTTGATATGACCAGTTCCGGCGTCAATCTCCACTCCACCGATATTTTTCAGGCCCACATCACCTACGACGGCACAACCTTGAAGTTGACCCTCACCGATACCGTCACCAACACCGCCTTCTCCTCCAGTTGGCCCGTCAACATTCCGCAAATTGTTGGGGACACTGTCAGCT
>JBAVNY010000190.1:0-2323 GCA_049691535.1 Candidatus Acidiferrum sp. | reverse complement strand
CAACGTTAAGGTACTGATCGAAGGCGAAGAAGAAGTTGGCAGCGTCAGCCTGTGGGACTATGTGCAAAGCCATAAAGAAAAATTGAAAGCCGACGCGCTACTGGTTTCCGATACTTCCATGCTTGGCAAGGGAGTTCCTTCGATCACTTATGGTTTGCGCGGCCTGAATTATTACCAGATTGAACTGATTGGCCCGGAGCGCGATCTTCATTCCGGTGTCTACGGTGGCGCGGTCCCCAATCCTTTGACGGTGCTGACCGAATTATTCTCGAAGCTGCACGACAAAAATTACCGCATCACCGTACCGGGCTTCTATGACGACGTCGCGACCGTCTCCGCCAAAGAACGCAAAGCGCTGAACACACTGCCCTGGAAGAAAAAAGATTTCGACCGCGCCGTGGGCGCGCCGGAATATGTAGGCGAAAAGGGATTCACCACCGTCGAAAGACTGTGGATACGCCCAACGCTGGAATTAAACGGCATTTGGGGCGGCTATCAAGGCGAGGGCGCGAAGACCGTAATTCCTTCGAAGGCCTACGCGAAATTCTCGACGCGACTGGTTCCCGATCAGAATCCGCAGAAAATAGCCAAGCTCGTTGAAAAGCATATCCGCAAACTGCTGCCGAAAACGGTGCATTGCAATTTCGAAGTGCTGAGCACCGGCAAGCCCTGGGTTGCGGCCTATCACGCGCCGATTTTCCAGGTGGCCCAGAACGCGCTGCAAAAAGGATTTGGCAAGAAAGCCGTCTTTATTCGCGAAGGTGGCTCCATTCCGTTTGTTACCCAGATGCACGACACCTTTAAAGTGCCTTGCGTTCTAATTGGGTTTGGGCTGCCGGACGAGAATGCCCATGCGCCCGACGAGCACATCGCGCTGGAAAATTATTACGGCGGGATCAAGGCCATCGCCCATTTTTACGAAGACCTCGCTGATCTCTAACCCGATTAGCCGGTGCAGTCTCGTTCAATTCGGAAATCGTAGCAACCCGCTTCGGTGTCTCGCACGTGCAGGTAATGAATTGCGGGATCTTTGAGCAAGCGCCTGGCTCCCTCTTCAGCTCTGCCGCCTTCCAGATATTCTTTAGTTAAAACTGTTCGGTTGTCCCCATATCCAATCAGGGTCAGTGCATGCGCACGCAGATCTTCAGGAAACGTATTGTGGAGCTCGTACCGCGTGCAGCCTTCGGCATGTATGAAAACGGGTCCCGGTAGAGGATATGGAGCCACTTCATGGAACGGATCGTACGTAAACAGCAGGCGCTCCTCGTGCCCTACTCGGAAGGTGCGCAGGCAAAGCCGGCACGGCCCATATCCACCGGCAATTTCCTTGTGTGCAGGATGTCCATAACCCGGCGATTTCATCGTCGTCCGGACGAGGTCCGCCACTTTCATCGGGATAGCAATCATGCGCAGGTTGCTCATAGCTCTCCTCATAAACAATAATCTGAGGAGATCCTGCCGGAACGCGGCTGTTGCATCTATCCGCCAGCGTTCGTCAAATTAATATCCAAACTGAAGATTCAAAGAGTGGAAAGTTGCGAGCGGCGCCCTTGTGCGTACTCCTGCAACGCGGCATTCGCGGTGCCAATCGTCTTCAAGGCGTCCACAATCTTCGGCAAATCGGCTCCGCGCACCACGATGTATAGTTCATCCTCACTCAATCCGGTATAGACGCGATTGCCAATGCAGCCAAAGCTGGTCATGGTGCCATGTTGAATCGAAGCCGGAAGGGCCATGCACGTTGGCCGGCCCAGTGCCGGTGATCCACTGCCGACTCCAGCGCGCGCCGTAGCTTCATTCAGCAACATCGCAGCGGCCGGTTTGCAGGCGATCAGCACGACATCCGGAGTCGAGGAGGCTTCACCCAACGGCGAGTACAGAATGGCCTGTGGCGAGTCGGCCAGCCGCGGGATTTGCGGCACTTCCTCCGGCTTCACATATCCCAAGTCGAACATCATCTTCAGCGTCTGTTCCGTTTCCGTCTCGCGGTCGGCGGAAAGCGGAATATTGTGCGTGTACGCTCCCACTGCGAAATTGAACTGATTCTGCGGCATAGTGTAAAAGGCGCGCCCTTCGGCAGCGAGACGCCAGAAACTACAGCCCGACGGTTCCGTGCCCTCAAATTTTTTCACATTCGCCGGTTCGGCGTCGAGGAACGAGACCGCCACTGGACGCCGCTTTAACTTCACAGCGGAGGTAATCTGGCTTTCCATTTCCTGCCAATTGGGTGACGGGCTCACAGTGGTTCTCCTTGATTAAGTTGGAATTAGAGAGGATAGCACAGCACAAATGGTTCCAAACCGACTCGAAAATCGTGCAAAGC
>JBAVNY010000189.1:0-6775 GCA_049691535.1 Candidatus Acidiferrum sp. | reverse complement strand
TTCCCGCGCGAAGCCGACCCCATCATCGCGAAGCCAATCGGTCCCCGTCAGATGCCTCCGGTTAAACATCTCGAATGTGTTAAAATTTCGAGTTTATGCAGACTGGAATTATTGGACTACCACAAGTAGGAAAAACCACTCTCTTTCGCATCCTCACCAAAGCGAACGTCGAGGCCAAAGGCGGCCAAGCCACTCACGTGGGCGTCGCCAAGGTGCCGGAGCCACGCCTGGTCGAACTGGCCAAGCTGTACAACCCGAAGAAGATCACCTACGCCACCGTGCAGTACGTTGACCTGCCGGGCGTGCAAAAGGAACGTATGCGTGAGAGTCTAGCTACGCTGCGCGACGTCGACGCCATCGCTCACGTGATTCGCGTGTTTGATGATCCGAGCGTGCCGCACTCCGAAGGCAGCATCGATCCGCTGCGCGACGCGACCAATCTCGATCTCGAATTAATTCTGTCGGACCATGACCAAATCTCCAAACGCCTCGAACGCGTCGACAAAGATCTAAAAAAGAAGAAAGACCCGCTGCTCGAACTCGAGAAGGCCGTTCTGGAAAAGTGCAAGGCCCACCTCGAAGCAGAAAAGCCGCTGCGTGAACTGGAACTCACCCCAGAAGAACGCAAGCCCATTGGCGGCTTTCTGTTTCTGTCAGCCCGCCCCATGTTGTACGTGCTGAATCTAGGCGACGATGAAGCCGCGGACCTGGACAAGGCTGTCGAGAAGCACAAATTGTCCGCACTCCAAGGCCGTCCGAATACCGCCGTAGTCGCTGTCTGCGGGCGCCTGGAAGCGGAACTGGCCGAAATGGAAGAAAAGGAAGCCGCCGAGTTGCTGGCCTCCTATGGTCTGAAAGAGCCAGGTCTGAACCGCCTGATTCACGCCACGTACGATCTCGTTGGCCTCTACGCCTTCTTTACCGCCGGCGAGCCCGAAGTGCGCGCGTGGACCATTCGCAAAGGTTCCACCGCCGTAAAAGCCGCCGGTGAAATTCACAGTGACATCGAGAAGGGTTTCATCCGCGCAGAAGTAGTTCGTTGCGAAGATCTGCTGGCAGCGGGCAGCATCGCCGCTGCCAAGGAAAAGGCGCAAGTCCGCCTGGAAGGAAAAGAGTACATCGTCCAAGAAGGAGATGTGATTCTCTTCCGCCACAGCGGCTAGGCTCACGCCTAGCGCGTGGCGCCACTTCGAAGCGGTCGCGGCGACCAGCATTGCCTAACCGCGCGCTCCACACACTCTTCATGACCCACGAACTCTCATTCCGTGTTGCCCTCGCCGCGATATTGGGATTAGTTGCGGGCGGCGGAAATTTGCTCGGTGGCTATTTCGTAGTGCGTCGTGACTGGCCGCGACAATACCTGCAATACTTCGTGGCACTAGGCGCCGGATACATGTTGTCCGTCGCCTTCGTCGAAGTGATCCCCGAATCCGTCCGCCTCTCCGGCGAGAACGCGCTGATCTACGTGCTGATCGGCTTCTTCCTGGTCCATCTTTTCGAACACACCCTCGCTCCCCATTTTCACTTCGGCGAAGAAACGCATACTGCCGAGATGCAACACGGCCACGCGCAGCGCAGCGTGCTGATCGGCTTGGTAATTCACACCTTCTTCGACGGCGTCGCCATCGCCGCAGGCTTCCTGGTCTCCACCTGGCTGGGCGCCGTTATCTTTTTCGCCGTCTTCCTGCACAAGCTTCCCGAGGGATTCACCGTCGCCTCCGTGGTCCTCGCCAGCGGCCAAGGCAAGCGCAACGCCGTCCGCGCTGCCGGGTTATTAGGCGCAGCCACGCTGGCGGGAGTGCTGTTAACCAGCGAACTCCAAGGCCAACTGAAGTACGCCTTGCCACTTTCAGGGGGAGTGACGCTCTACGTGGCTGCCACCGACCTGCTCCCCGAAGTGAACAAAGAGCCCAATTGGCGCATGGCGTTACTGGTCTTCATTGGGGTGGCTAGTCTATTGATTCTGCATACCTTATTCAAGGTTTAGGGCAAAGCCCGGAACTGGTGCCCAACCCCGGGTGCCTTCCTCGCCCTGGGTGCTTCATCTGCAACTTTTTGAGAACGCAAGTGTTTGCTACAGTGTGGCGGCTATGGTCAGAACCGACGTCCAACTGATGTTGGATGTGAAGGCCGGCGACGAAGCTTCGTTTGAGCTTCTGTTGCAGCGCTATCGCACGCCACTCGTCAACTTCTTGTACCGCATGGTTCGCAACCGCGAGCAGGCGGAAGACTTGGCGCAAGAGGTGTTTCTGCGCGTTTATCGCGCACGTGAAGATTACGTGCCGAGCGCGAAGTTCACCACGTGGCTGTTTCGCATTGCCACCAATCTGGCGCTCAATTCGGTCCGCGACAATCGCTATCAGAAGTTAGAGATATCGATGGACGCGCCGACCACAGTTGACGCCGAGGACGGCGACGAGCGGCCCATGGATGTTCCCGAGAAGCATCCGAACATCGAGCAACATCTGGTCGAAGATGTTCGCAAGAAGATGATCCGGCATGCCATCGATAAGTTGCCGGAAAAGCAGCGAGCGGCCGTGCTGCTGCACAAATATGAAGAACTGGACTATGCCGAGATTTCGAAGATACTGAACTGCTCGGAAAGCGCATTGAAGTCGTTGCTGTTCCGGGCGTACGAGTCGTTGCGAGTGGAACTAGCCCCGCTCGTGGCGCTTCAGGCCAAGCACTAGGGTAGGGAAAGAAGGAAGCATGAGTTGCGAACGAATGGAAAGCCGGATCCTCGGATACGTGGATGGGCGGCTAAAAGAAAGCGAGCGGCTGGATGTTGAAAAGCATCTGGCAGCGTGTGCGGCGTGCCATCTGCGCGTGAATGAATTCCGCGCGGTGTCTGGGTTGCTGGACGAATTGCCGGTGATTGAACCATCGCCGGCATTTGACGCGCGTGTGCATGCACTGGTCGCTGCGGAACCGGAAAAGGTGAGCTGGTGGGCGTGGCTGAAAGTTTCGCCTCGCGTGGCCTTTGCCGCAACGGCTTTGCTCTTTGCGGCATTGTGGATGGGATATTCCACGCGACAGCCAGTGCTGCCGGTGCAGGTAGACGATGCGCAATTGATGCAGGATCTGCCGGTGCTGGAAGATCACGATGTGCTGTCGAACTTCGAGCCGTTGAAGGAATTGCCTCCACCGGTTGAAGACAATTCGGAGAATGCGCAACAGCCGATGTAAGCGAGACATTAAGTTGAACCCGTCATTCCGAGCGAAGCGAGAAATCCCTCTTCGGCGGAAAAGGCGGACATAACCAAAGCGCGGAGAAGTAGCGAAAAAGAGTATGCGGCGAATTGAAAACAAACTCGGAATCGCGGTGCTGGCGCTGGTAAGCGCTGCGCTGCTGCCGACATTTGGCTGGGCGCAAAAGCAGAATCCTCATCCCGATCGTCCGCCGCAGGCCCAGGCGCATCCGGCAACGCCGCCTCATGCTCAGAATCCTAATAATTCCAATGCGAACCGGCCGCCTGCAAATCCCAATGTAGCGAGACCGCCGCAGGGGCAGCAAGGCGGAAACAATTTTAACAATCAGAATGGCGCGCGGAATGGAACCGGCGCGGTCTTTTCGCCGCGGCAACAGGTCGGTGTAGGAGCGGCTCGCCCGTGGGTCGACAAGATGCGCGAACTTTCGCCGCAGCAACGCGACCGCGTAATGCAGAACAGTCGCGCGTTTCAAAATCTGTCGCCCGACAAGCAAAACAAAATCAAACAGCAGTTTAATCAGTGGGATCGCATGACGCCGCAGCAACAATCGAGCTTGCGCGCCAACGAAAATACTTGGCGGCAATTGACGCCTGAGCAGCGCGACCACATCAAGAATGATGTGCTGCCGCGCTGGCGGCAGATGCCTTGGGACCGTCAACAGGTGATGAAGCAGAAGCTGGGCGTGTTACAGAACATGCCGGAATCGGCGCGCAATCAGCGCTTGAACGACCCCAACTTTACGCGCGGCATGAGTGACGAAGAAAAATCCACGTTGCACGACCTGAGCCACCTGCACGTAGGCGGTCCACCCGACGTCGCCGCCGATCAGTAAGCGTCCCTATGTCGCGCCGGGCATTTAGGCCCGGCCAATCTTGGGTCCGCCTTTATCTCTTCGGGTGCCCCATACGCCGCAGTTGCGTGTGGGGATTTTGTTATTTCTTCGTAGCGGCCACCTTCCAGGTGGCCATATTGGGTCTTATCGCACTTCCTTACCCGCTTTTACTCGCTCACTCTCCGTACTGGATGAACCGCACACAATTGCCATCCGCGTCCCTCACATACATTTCCCGGTTGCCCACGTCTGATCCACCGGTGCGAGATCGATGCGCACGCCCTTCGCCGCGAACTCCGCGTGCAGCGCATCCACATCGTCCACAATTAAATTCGCTACGCTCCCTGAAAGTCCGTCACCTGAAAACGAAGATACGTGCAGCCATACATCGTCTCGCGAAATGCCCATGTAACATGGATCAGCTTTCGTATCGTTCGATCGATAGGCAAATTCTTTTCGGAAGCCAAGCTTGTTGCAATAAAAATCCTCCGCGGAAAGCGAACTGGCCACGTGCAAGAGCGGGATCGCAGTTTTGATCATTGAGCGCCTCCGCTAGGAACAGACATTTTATAGGAACTGCGTCGTTCGAAACATCAACGTGCTCGCGCGAACCTCGTGTGACAATTTGGTGCGTTGACAAGACGCGAACACTCGCGGCATGGTGACTTGTTGCGGTGAGCAGCATCAAACTGTAGGGAGACTCCGATTCCAGAATTACCGGCAAGATTCCGCGCGCTGAAGCACCGCAACTTTCAGCTCTTCACCATTGGACAATTAATTTCCCTGATTGGCACGTGGATGCAGACCACTGCGCAGCAGTGGCTCGTCTATAAGTTGACCGGCTCGGTGGTGTTGCTCGGTGTGTTTGGATTCGCCAGCCAGGTGCCGATGCTGCTGCTGGCGTGGATGGGCGGATACGTCGGCGACCGTTACAACCGGCATCGCGGCGTGATTATTACCCAATCGTGTTCCATGGTGCTGGCGTTTGTGCTTGCCGCGTTGACGCTGACCCACACCATCCGCGAGTGGCATCTGATCCTGATCGCGTTTTTGGTCGGCATTGTGAATGCCTTCGATGTGCCGATCCGCCAGGCTTTTTTCGTGCACATGGTGGGCAAAGAAGATTTGCCGAATGCCATTGCACTGAATTCGTCTATTTTTAATGGAGCGCGTGTGGTAGGTCCGGCGATTGCCGGCTTTGCCATTGTGCTGGTCGGCGAAGGCTGGTGCTTCTTCCTAAATGGCCTCAGCTACATCGCCGTGCTGGTGGCGTTATTCATGATGCGCATCGAGCCGAGAAAATCGCGGCCAAAAGATGAATCGCCGCTACGAAGTTTTGTACAAGGCTTTCAATTTGCGATGAGAGATGTGCCGATCCGCTCGGCGTTGTTGATGTTGAGCCTGCTGAGTCTGTTCGGCTTGCAGTACGCGGTATTCCTGCCGATTTATGCGCACGACATCTTGCACGGTGGCGCGAAGGCGTTGGGATTGCTGATGAGCGCGGCAGGAGTGGGTGCGGTGTTGGGCGCACTGCAATTTGCGGCGCGCACCCACTACAAAGGATTGGCAAAGTGGATTGCTACCACGTGCACGACCTGCGCGATTGGTTTGATTGTTATGTCCCACGCGACTTCGTTCTGGCTGTGCGCGGCAGTTTTGTTTGTGGTGGGATTTGCGGCCACTTCGCAAATGGCCGCGACGAATACCATTATTCAGGAACGTGTTCCTGAAGAGTTGCGCAGTCGGTTGATGGCGGTGTACGCGACGATGTTTATGGGTGTGCAGCCGATTGGCGCATTGTTGGCGGGGGGCGTGGCGAAGCGCATTGGCACCCCAGATGCTTTGTTATTACTGGGAAGCATTGTGTTGGCAGGCTGCATCGCATTTATTTATTTCGTCGCCACAAAATTCACTAATTCAGAAAGCGCCACGCCTGCGATTGTTGCAGAACCGCCACTGTGATGATTGCGTTCGAACACTACTGCAAAAATAAACTCTGCGTTCTGAAGTGATTATCAAATTGATAATATAAGGTATGTGTAAACTGTCGGATGCCGACATTCTTGCCGACATTCCTGTAGCTCAGGCCTTCAGGCCTGAGGGTTTCCCATCCGCGGGCGTTGATCGCACATGTCGACGAAAATCCTCACCCCTGAAGGCGGTGAGCTACAGAGTTACGACGGATTCGGCCGGTAGGCCCACGGTGATTTCTCGATTTGCGGTTGCAGGCCGACTGCTGAGTTGATGACTTCTAGAATCGCATCGACTTTCGGTCGCGTCGGTGCGAGTGAGCAGACTGGATCCGTTGCGTTTGCATCTCCGGTGAGCAGCAACGCTTGGCAACGACATCCGCCAAAATCCAGATGGCGGCGGTCGCAGGACCTGCAGGGTTCCTGCATCCACTCTTCTCCGCGAAACGCCCGAAACGCCGCTGAATTCTTCCAGATTTCTTCCAGACTTGTTTCTTTCACATTTTCGAATTGCATGCCGGGAATCACATTCGCCGCGTGGCAGGGAAGCACCTCGCCATTCGGAGCGACCAGCATCAGTTTGCGTCCCCAACCGCCAACACATGGTTTCGGGTAACGCGCATAGTAATCAGGAACCACGAAAACAACGCGCGTAGTCCCCTTTAGTCGCTCCTCGGCAGCTTTCAGAGCCGCGACGCAGTGATCGAGTTGCTCGCGCGTGGGCAGAAGATTGTCGCGATTGGCGAGTGCGTAGCCGTAATAC
>JBAVNY010000188.1:0-2986 GCA_049691535.1 Candidatus Acidiferrum sp. | reverse complement strand
GTACGGCTGCCGCGCATTTTCCCCAATAAAACGATAGAATTTCGCATCCGGAACGTACAATTGCGCCTGCCCAGGATTCACATTTTTATTAATCATCTCCACCAGCTTCAAACATTCTTGCCGATAGAGTTCCCGGCTGTGCTCATTAATCTGCTCCAGATTCGCTTCCGTCCGAGCCGTAGGCTCGTCATAGCGGCCCTTCAATCCCCACACATAAAACCAATGCGCTGAGCTGGACCGATCCACGCCAAACAAATCCAGACTCACCGGAATCCACTTGTTGATGTACTTCTGAATAATCTGATTCGGAATCACGCCCGCCTTCACGATGCGCTTGATTCCATCCTGCCCGGTTCCCAGGTGAAACGACTCTTCCTTCAGCATCGGAATCATCGATTGAGCCAGCGGCGAAAAGCCGGAATAGCTCAGCATGGTGAGCTGGTATTTCCCGTCGCGATCCACGAAATCCGTGTAAACGAAAAAGTCCAGCCAGTTATTTACGTCTTGATTAAAAGCCCCCAACAATCGCTTCTGATCGAAGGCCCGCCGTTCCAGCATTTTTTGTGCTTCCACCCGCCCGCTGTATCCGAAGTGGTTCATCAACAAATGGCACATCTGCCAGCCATGCCGCATTTCTTCCGTAACCACCCGGCAAAGCGATTGCCGGTCATGCTCGCTCGGAGCCGTTTCAAACAGCCGCCGCTGCTGTTCTACCGATGCGAATTCCGTATCGCCTTGGTAGACGATCAAGTTCAACAAAGCGTCGCGCATACGCTGATCTGGAATCTGCACCACGCGATCCCACTTGGCACGGCCCTTATACGCGCCGAACTCCACTTCATTCGACCGCGTGGGCCCAAATTTTGCTTCGAATTTGTACTCGGTGACTTCCGGGTAGTCGACGCCGATATCTTTTTGCCACACTCGAAAAAGGTCGACCCAATCATCAAACGTTGAAAGACGCGTTGCCTGCATGAGCGTTTACCTCCCCTCAAATTTCGCAAACCGTTACAAGCTGAGATCATTGCCCACAAGGCCTGCCATCAATTCCCCTTGAAATTTGGCGCACGCTTTTCCAGAAACGCGCGAATTCCTTCTCGGCAATCATGTGAGTGGAAGCATTCCAATTGATGTTCCACTTCCCGCTGCAGCGATTCGACCAGCGCCTCTTGATCGCGAGCAAAAATCGCTTGTTTCGTAGCACGAATAGCCAGCTGCGGCCCATCCGCGATTTTTAGCGCCAGGTCTCGCACTGCAGCGGCAAATTGATCTGCAGGCACAACATGGTTCACGAGACCAAGCCGGTGCGCAGTCTTCGCATCAATCATTTCGCCAGTGTAAAAAAGTTCCGCCGCCACTGCAGGTCCAACAAGTTGAGGTAGAAAGAACGTCCCGCCATAATCCGGAAACAATCCCACCTTCGCGAAGTTTTGCCCGAACACTGCATCTTCCGTGCAAATGCGAATATCCGCTGCCAGCGCCAAATTCATTCCCGCACCAGCCGCCGGTCCATTGACCGCTGCAATCACCGGCTGCGGCATAGTGCGCATTTTCAAAACCGCCTGCATCCCAGATCTCAGAATCGGGCCCAACTCGCCCGCATCTTCTTTCTCGCGACCTTGGCTAATCACGGAAAGATCGCCGCCCGCACAAAACGCGCGCCCCGCACCAGTAAGAATCACCACGTTCGCTGTGGTATCCGCGGCCACCCGCGTCAACGCCTCGTTCAATGCTACCGGCAGATGGTTATCCAGCGCGTTCAGTTTCTCAGGCCGATTCATCGTCAACGTAATAATGGACGATTCCCGAGACTCCAGCAGCACCGGCGAATTGTGTGACGAATGACTAGGTCGCCTCATGGCTTCTGCATCCTGGACCTAAGCCCGAGATGTATCCCGCTCTCTCTCGGTGCGCACGATCAACTGTGCCAGCTTGCGAAAATGTTTCATCAACTCGGTCTTCCCTTTTGCCGCCTGCGCTCCTGTCGATGGCAACACAAACACCTGCGCCCCGTACAACAATTCCTTCTGCAATCCATACGCGCATTTTCGTTGCGCAAAACTTTCGTACGTCTGCTTGCCATGAAAGGCCACAACCCGCGGCGCAAATTCCTCAAGCTTCTGCGACAACACGATGCGCCCTTCTGCAAAGTCTTCCCGCGTCAACTCTTCCACCAGCTTGGTCGGCCGCTTCACCAGATCGGTCAGTCCAATTCCGAATTCGATAATCCGCCGGTCATCCGGATAGTCGAAAGGCTCGGGCACCACTCCGCTCTCGTGCAACGTTGGCCAAAATTGATTCCCACGGCCTGCATAATAGTGACCGGCGCGAACGGAAGATTCCGTGGGATTACATCCGACGATCACCAGCTTCATTCCCTTGCGAAGATAATCAGGCAGTGTTTTCATTCGGTCAGTACTCTCTCCTAATACCTAGAGAGTTTACTTGCCTTTGAAATTTGCGGCACGCTTTTCCACGTAGGCCGCCAACCCTTCCTTGGCATCCTCGCTGGTGAACAGCAGCTGTTGAAGTTCACGTTCCAGTCCCAGCGCCTCAGCAAACGGAATCTCCGAGCCCGTAACCACCGATCGCTTGATTCGCCCTACGGCCCGTGACGCCTTGTTCGGCGGGCAGAATTGCCTGGCGTAGGCCAGTACGTCCTCCCAGAACGTTTCCTTTTCGTAGATATACTGGATCAGCCCCATTTCCAGCGCTTCTTCGAAGCTGAAAGTGCGTCCCGTGGCCATCAATTCCAGCGAACGGGCGCGTCCTACGGCTCGACAAAACCGTTGCGTACCTCCGGTGCCCGGCAGCACGCCCAGGTTCACTTCCGGCAGCCCGATCTTTCCCCCCTCTTTTTTCGCGATGCGAATATCGCAGGCCAAAGCGATCTCCAAGCCTCCGCCGACGGTATGACCGTTCAGCGCCGCGATCACCAGTTTCGGAGTCTGCTCCAGGCGCGACAGCGTTTCATTGGCATGCAAGC
>JBAVNY010000187.1:0-5140 GCA_049691535.1 Candidatus Acidiferrum sp. | reverse complement strand
CACTTCTTGCCATGCCGCCGATTTTTGCGCCTGCAACACCTCCGTCAGATCGTCAAACACCAGCACAAATCCCGTGTTCGCCTTCCGCGGACCGAGCGAACTTACCGTTACCGCCAGGTGCAGTACCCGTCCCGATTCCACCACTTCAATCTCCCGCGATACCACGCCCATCCGCAACGCTCGCCGCATCAACTGCTGCAAAATCCGGTGCGCCTCGCTCCCCATCAATCCTTCCAGCGAATCCACTCCCCGCGAGGCGGCCCCGAACATCTGCGTCAACGCCGTGTTCGTCCGCAGGATTACCCCCGCCGCATCCAGGTAAATCACGCCCGCAGGAATGTTCTCCAGCACCGTCTCCATCAACTGCCGCCGTCGCTCCAGTTCCTGCACCGCTTGCTGCAAATTCCTGGTGAACTCGTCAATCTGTCCGCGATTGTCCGCCAGCTGCGTGGTCATCGAGTTGAACGAACGCACCAGCATCCCCAGCTCGTCTTGTACCTGCTCTGGAACCTGGTACGAAAAATTGCCAGACGATACTTCACGCGTGCCTTCCGCCAGCGCCTGAATCGGCACCGTAACCTGCTTCGCCAAGAACAGCGCCACCCATGTCGCCGCCGATAGCACCAGCAGCGTGAAGAAAAATAAAATCAGCAGCATCTGTCGCTTCAGCGCCCGCAGGTTCTGCTTCACCTTTTCGTATTCCTGCATCTGCGCCTGAATCGTGTTCAGGCGCTTCAGGAAGTCCGCACTGGTTTTGTTGGCAACCACCAGGCTGCCTGGCTGCTGGTTCTTCAGCGTCACCGGCACCCGCGTTCCGAAATAAGTCTTGTCCTGCGTCGACCACAATTCCACGCCGCTTTGCAGAGTGCGCTGCTTGGCCCCTTGCACTCCGCTCACGGTACAAAGGTTTTGCGTCCGATCATCCGGTTGGTTATCGCAGACGATTCCGCCCTTCAGAAATCGTCCCTGCGCATCGTACAGCCACACCGCATCGAGTCCCGACGAAAGTGTGTGCTCTAGGAATGCCTCCGGCGTCTCCTCCACATGCCGCGCCGCCTGATAGCCAAGCGTTCTTAGTCGTGGCAGTGTTCCTCGTCCCACGTCACTCAGCAGTTTCTGCGTCTCCTCCGACGCGATCTCCAACGGTCGCGGGAACCACCGGCCCAGCGTTCGATTCAGCAGGGAATAGCTGACGAAGAACATGAAGATCACCGGCAACAGCGAAATGGCCATTGCCCCCAGCACCATCTTCGTCTTAAACCGCGCGCCCAGTTGATCTTTGCTGCGCTCTACCAGTAATCGCACCACGCTGCGCGTCAGGATCAGCCCAAACACCAGTAGCGCCGCTGTGATGAAACTCGACACCGCATACAGCGCAATCACTTCCGGCCACGAACTCGGCTCAAATGGCACATCCAACGATCCCAGCGTGAACACCGCCGCCATCAGCAGCGTTACTAGAATGCCCGCGATGATCAGCCGGGTGCGAGACTGCGGCGTCGCGGGACTCATGGCGTCACCTCCGCGATCTTTGATGGCAAAGTAACTAGGGGCAAGAAGGGGCTTAACGGGCACGCCGAACACAGCGGTGCCCGCGGTTTACAGAAGTGCTTTCCGGTGTGCACGATCAATGCGTGGTACTCGTTGAACAGAGAAACTCTCTTCGGTAAGCTATTTTCGAACAATCGGCGGATTTCCTCATAGGTTGCTTTTTCATGCACGAGCCCATGTCGTTCCAGAACTCGCCTCGTATAGGCATCCACTACAAATACCGAATGCCCGCCCGCGTACAACAGCATCGAATCAGCCGTCTCCGGGCCAATCCCGTGCACCATCAGCAGCTGCTCCCGAAGCTCGTCCGTAGGAACACGAAACATTTTTGCCAGGCTGCCCGCGTAGTTCTTCCGCAAAAACTTCACGAACGCCTTCAACTTCCGCGCCTTCTGCCGGAAGTATCCCGAAGAGCGAATCAACCGCGCCAGCTTAGCCTGCGGCACCCGCTCGATCCCCGCTGGAGTCAGCAACCCTTCGCGACGCAGCGCCACAATAGCACGCTCCACGTTGCTCCACGACGTATTCTGCACCAGAATCGCGCCCACTATAATTTCGAACCGCGTCCGCCCCGGCCACCAGCTCTGCGGTCCATGTGCCTCAAAAAGTGCATCGTAATAATCATGCAAAATCGGCAGCACCCGTTCCGGCGCAGGCAAAACAAGCTTGTGCGTACGTGTTCGTGTGCCAACGCGGCGCACTCCACGTTTTACCGGAACGCTCAATTTGTGCGGCTTCAGCATCTCTTTCGCAAGATAAACAGGGCGAACCTGCCAAGTCAAGAAATAGGCTCTGTCCTTGCTAGCAGTGGCCTGTTCCCGCGTACAGGTATTAGCGAATTCACAACGGTCTTGCAAATTCGGCCAACGCCCTACGAAGGCGTTTGCTATGTTGGCGATGGGTACATAGTCTCACGGGAGAGCTGCGGATGTCCGTCCGTTTGGGCGAGATTTTACTAAAGGAAAGCCTCATCACCCAGGACCAGTTGGATAAAGCGCTCGAATTCCAGCGCTCCAACGGTGGCAAGCTGGGAAGCTGCCTGACGAAGATGGGCTACATCACCGATGATGACATCACCGGTGTGCTTTCGCGTCAGTACGGCGTTCCTTCCATCAACTTGAAGTATTACGAGATCGATCCCAACGTCATCAAGCTCATCCCGCAAGACACCGCTCTCCGCTATCAAGTCATTCCGCTCTCCCGCGTTGGTTCTGTCCTGACCATTGCGATGACCGACCCTACCAACGTCTTCGCCATGGACGATATCAAGTTCATGACTGGCTTCAACGTCGAGCCCGTCGTGGCTTCCGAATCGGCCATTGCCGAGTCGATTTCCCGTTTTTATGGTGGCGGCGCCTCCAACCACGAAGAACTTAGCAACTTGATGAAGGACCTGGTCGACGATGACCAGGAACTGGAACTTGCCGCTGAAGAGACCGAGATGGACGCGGCCATGCTCGAAAAGGCCGCTGAAGAAGCTCCCATCATCAAGCTGGTTAACCTGATTCTCACCGATTCTGTGAAGCGCGGCGCCAGCGACATTCACATGGAGCCCTACGAAAACGAAATGCGCGTTCGCTTCCGGGTAGACGGCGTGCTGCAAACAGTCATGAATCCTCCGCTGAAACTGCGCGACGCCATGACCAGCCGCATGAAAATCATGGCCAAGTTGGACATTGCCGAAAAGCGTCTCCCGCAAGACGGCCGCATCATGATCAAGTACAAGGCCGACGGCAAAAAGAAAGAACTAGACTTCCGCGTCTCTACCGTCCCCACGCTTTACGGGGAAAAAATCGTCTTACGACTTCTCGACAAAGAGAACCTTCGCCTCGACATGACCAAGCTCGGCTTCGAGCCCGAGTCGCTGAAGAAGTTTGAACGCAATATTTTGAAGCCCTACGGCATGGTGCTGGTCACCGGTCCTACCGGCTCTGGCAAAACGAACACTTTGTACTCCTCGGTGGCGCGCCTCAATCAAGTCGATACCAACATCATGACCGCCGAAGATCCAGTCGAGTTCCAGTTGGCTGGTATCAACCAGGTCCAGATGAAGGAACAGATCGGCTTGAACTTCGCCGCCGCCTTGCGCGCCTTCTTGCGCCAGGACCCCAACATCATTCTCGTCGGTGAAATCCGCGACTTTGAAACCGCGGAAATTGCCGTGAAAGCCGCGCTCACGGGGCACTTGGTCTTATCCACCCTGCACACCAACGACGCCCCTTCCACCATCAGCCGTTTGATGAACATGGGTATCGAGCCATTTCTTGTCGCCACTTCGGTCAACCTTATCTGCGCGCAGCGCTTGGTTCGCCGCATTTGCGTCAATTGCAAAGAAGAATTGGAAGTTCCGGAACAGGCCCTGATCGATGCCGGCTACACACCGGAAGAAGTGAAGACCACCAAAATTTACCATGGCAAAGGCTGCTCCACCTGCAATAAGGGTGGCTACAAAGGCCGTACCGGTCTGTACGAAGTGATGGAAATCAACGACGAACTGCGCGAACTCATTCTCGTCGGCGCTTCCGCACTCGAACTCAAAAAGAAGGCTATCGAGCAGGGTATGCTGACCCTCCGCCGCAGCGGTTTGGTCAAAGTCGCCTTGGGTCAGACCACTATGGAAGAAGTTCTTCGCGAGACAGTTTTGTAAGTCAGAGAGGACGCACAAATGGCTGGCATAACACTGAGCGAATTGCTCAAGAAGATGATCGAGATGGGAGGCAGCGACCTCCATATCACCACCAACAGCGCGCCCCGCGTGCGCGTTCACGGACGGCTCCGCCCCTTGGACATGCCTCCGCTTACCGCTGCCGACACCAAATCTCTGGCCTACAGCGTCTTGACCGACGCCCAGAAGCATCGCTTTGAGGAAAATCTCGAGCTCGACTTTTCCTTTGGCCTCAAGAATCTCGCGCGCTTCCGCGGCAACGTGTTCAATCAACGCGGCGCCGTCGGTGCCGTGTTCCGTACCATTCCTTGGGAAATTAAAGGTTTCGACGCTCTCGGATTGCCACTCGTCGTGAAGGGCCTCTGCGACAAGCCTCGCGGGCTGGTCCTCGTCACCGGACCTACTGGCTCCGGCAAATCCACCACGCTCGCCGCCATGCTCGACAAAATCAATGCCGAGCGAGAAGAGCACATGATCACCATTGAGGATCCTATCGAGTTCCTCCACAATCACAAAAAGTGCCTCGTCAATCAGCGCGAAGTGCACGCCGACACTCATTCCTTTGCCAATTCGCTCCGCGCAGCCTTGCGTGAAGATCCAGACGTAGTGCTCATCGGCGAAATGCGCGACCTCGAAACCATCGAATCCGCACTGCGCATCGCCGAAACCGGCCACTTGACTTTTGCCACTCTGCACACCAACTCGGCCGCTTCCACCATCAACCGTATTATTGACGTTTTCCCCGCGCACCAGCAGCCCCAGATTCGCGCTCAGCTTTCCATGGTGCTCGAAGGCATTCTTTGCCAAGCTCTCTTGCCCAAATCCGATGGCCGTGGCCGTGTCATGATTATGGAAGTGCTCGTCCCCACGCCCGCTATCCGCAACCTGGTTCGCGAGGATAAAATTCACCAGATTTATTCCGCC
>JBAVNY010000186.1:0-6481 GCA_049691535.1 Candidatus Acidiferrum sp. | reverse complement strand
CTCCCGCTCCGGAAGGCGTCGTAGTAATCTTCGATTCCGCGGATGGTGGCATGGTGAGCGCGACGATGGCTGACATACAAAAAGTCACGGCGGGAAGTCTGGATCACAACGCGTTTTGGTCGCAAAGCTACATGGATCCCGAAGACGCATTCAAACCTGCAAAATAGCAATTCGATTTTCTTGTGTAACGATCGTCAATGCACACCATCTGCGTACTTTGATTGAGCGATTCAGAAATTTTCACTTCCACACCGAGCGATCCCTAAATAACATAGGCTTGCAACTTGGGCCGTGGACAAGGAGCGTTCATGGAATTGAATGCGGCGATTGTTGGTCTTGGATTTGTGGGCCGAGCGCATCTGGAAGCATTGCGGCGATTGGGCATTGCGGTGCGCGGAGTGCTCGCCAGTACGCCGGAACGCGGGGAAAAGATGAGCGAAGCGCTGGGCCTGCCGCGGGCCTATTCGTCGCTGGAGGAATTGGCCGCCGATCCGACGGTACAAGTGGTGCACTTATGCACGCCGAACAATCTGCACTTTCAAGAAGCGAGTCAATTGCTGCGCGCGCGGAAACATGTGTTGTGCGAAAAGCCGTTAGCACTGGATTCACGAGAAGCAGCAGCGCTCGTATCGTTGGCAAAGGAAATGGGACGCGTCGGCGGCGTAGCGTACAACCTGCGCTACTACCCGCTTTGTCAGGAAGCTCGCGCGCTGATTCATAAAGGCGCGATTGGACAAGTGCGCTTGATCCACGGGAGTTTTTTGCAGGACTGGCTGCTGTATCCGACTGATTGGAACTGGCGATTGGATCCGAAACTTGGCGGCGAATTACGCGCGGTCTCTGATATCGGAACGCACTGGCTGGATTTGGTGACCTGGATGACGCGAACTACGGTTTCCGAGCTTTGCGCCGATTTGGCGACAGTGCTTCCTTCGCGGCGCAAGCCCAAAGGGCGTGTAGAAACATTTCAAAAAGTGAGCAACGTAGAAACGGAAGAAGTGCTGATGAGTAATGACGATTACGCTTCCGTTCTGCTGCATTTTGAAAACGACGCGCGAGGTGTGATGAGTGTCTCGCAAGTGAGTGCTGGCAGAAAGGCGCGGCTGTGGTTTGAGATTGATGGTTCGGAGGCGTCACTGGCGTTTAATTCGGAAGAGCCTAATACGTTGTGGATCGGAAGGCGCGATCGCGCCAGTGAACTATTGCCCAAAGACCCCGCGCTGCAGTCGCCGGAATCGCGCGGATACGCCGGCTATCCCGGTGGCCATCCGGAAGGTTATCCGGACACGTTCGTGCAACTCTTCAAAGATTTTTATGGTTATCTGGCGCTGGGCGACCTACGAGCGCAGCGAACTTTTCCAACATTTGAGACCGGGCACATTGAATTGATCTTGTGCGAAGCGATTGCCGAAAGCGCGCAGAAGAAAAGTTGGATCAGTGTTGGCGCGTAGCGCCTAAAAATTGGAAGCGGACTGGACTTCAGCTCTGACTCAGCGCATGAGTTGACTCGCGTACTACCAACTCCGCGGGAATTTTTCGCCGTACTACCGGAATGTCGCGCTTCTGATTCACGCTCTTGATGGCGTCCAGGACCATTCCGGCGCTCAACGCGCCCATGGCTTCCATCGGCTGGCGAATGGTGGTGAGCGATGGACCAGAAAGACTGGCTTGCGCCACATCGTCGAAGCCGATTACCGAGCAATCTTCCGGCACACGCAATTCCTTTTTCTTGAGAGCTCGCAACGCACCGAGAGCGGTGATGTCGTCGTAAGCCATCAGAGCTGAGAAAGACTGCCCGCGCCGCAAAAGATCAGCGGTCAGTTGCGCTCCCGCTTCAAAACTGGAATTCGCGTCCAGAGATTCCGGGAGCTCCGCGACACGTTTCATATCGAGGGATAAGCCCGCAGTTTGCGCAAAATTGCGAATACCCTTCCAGCGTTGACCGCTGCTGGAAAGCGCTTTTGGCCCGCGCAGAAAGGCGATATCGCGATGACCGAGTTTGTATAAATGCTCGAGGGCCAGCGCGGCACCGCCTTCGTTATCCACCGAAACGGTGCTTACTGATGCGAGATCGAAGTCCCGTCCGGCAATCACCGTGGGCACCTGGCGTTGCGTCAGATCGGCGAGCACTTTAATGTCGGTGACCAACCAGTTGGCAATGACGATCAATCCTTCGACCCGGCGATCCAATAACATTTCCAAATAGCGTTCGAAGCGATGCGGTTCGTTGTGCGCGTCGGCCAGCAACGAAAGATAACTGGATTGATACAGAGAATTTTCCAGCCCCCGCAGGATCGGCGTGCAAAACGGATCGGTAATGTCGAACACCATCACGCCTACAATGTTGGAACGCTGGCTGCGCAGTGAACGGGCTAGGGGATTGGGTCGATAGCCTAAACTGCGCGCGGCTGTTTCGATACGTTGTTTCGTGTCTTGTGGAATGTAACGGGAAAGCGGAGCGCTGTTGAGCACGATCGAAACCGTAGACGCGGAGTAGCCGCTTTGGCGTGCTACATCGCGAATCGTGACTACGCCGCTTCTCGCCATCGAGGCATCCTCTTGTCCTTATTTCGGTGGAGCGTAGCTGTACCGCAAATTTCCCGGCAAGCGATCAGAGCGCGACCGCGTGTTGTATTCCAATTCGTAGTTCAGATGCTCGGCATCGGAAGGATATTCGGAGCCTTCCGCGTAAGGATACGACGCGAGGCCATGCTTCGGCAGCGGCTCAACGGTGAAGGCGTGCGCCGCGTAAAAATCCATGTCTTTCTCAAAGCCGTCTGCATAGAAAAAGTAATCGCGCACCCAGCCTGCAGGAAGTTGTGGCAACTTCGCGGGGTCGAATTCCAGCTTCACGCCTTCGCCGGAGCCAAAGACGGCAAATTTTTCGTCGGATGATTGCAGCAGCATTTTCACATTGCCATAGCGCGTGAAATTGCCGGCGGCATGTGCGTAAGGACCGGTTTTGCTCCGGTGCGCCCAGGAATAAACGGTGTCGCTCGCAGGATGCAGGCGAATTTCCTTTGGGTAGCCGAGATAATCCAGCGCTGCGGTCGCCAGCGGCACTTCGCTGACGCGAATCTCTTTGTGTTCGAGCGTCTGGTCCATGCGCACGGCATCCCAATAAATCGCAAGATTAGAGACGATGCGAATGCGGCGCGTGCCTGGCCGAATTTTCCCGGTCAGGTCTGCAACCATGGTGCGCGCCAGTCCGGCAGGAAAACCCATATCGTCGATGGCGCGCTTCCATTGGCCCTGTGCGTCTTGCACTTCCACGTAAGGAGGAATGACCTTGATGCCAGCCTGATCTGCCGAGTACATGGAAGTGGCAGTGAAGTAATCGGTGTAGCCATCAAGAAGCAAGCGCAGCGGCTTGTTAGCGTCCCAAGAGCCAAGATCGAGTTCGATCCAGTGCAACTTCGCGAAACCCGCGAAAGGCAATTGTTCAAAACTGGTGACGTATTTCCGGTCGCGCTTGGTGAGCAACGGCAAAATATTATTGCCGTGATCGTCCCACGCGCCGAGCGGCAAGCGTGCTTTCTGCGTAGCGATCACGCGAAATTCTGGAAATGGCGGATTGCTGGCAAAGCGTTCGTTGGGATTTACCTCAACATTGGCCGGGTGATCGATGGCCAGCAGGCGTACTTGATCGAGGTAGACGGTTTCTTCCATTGGCTCCGCGAACCGAAAACTGAGCAAACCATTTTTCTGCTGAACGCTTTTCGCCGGTACTTTTAGGTACTCGTCGGGATCAGGGACATCGCGTTCCCCAGGAGCGACCCAATGGCCGACGACACCGGGACCAATCATATCGGCAATAAATTCGTACTCTTTGCCATTCCAGGAAAATAGAACCGGACAGGAACTACCGCGTCGATCGAGTTCGCTGATGGTCTGGACCTTTTGCGCGCCGAGATTTATTTCATCTTGAGGGACGCCCGTGGGCCACAGTAGCCGCACCACTTCGGTAGATCGTTCTGGTCCGAGCCCGACGATCACCGGAGCGGCGCTTTGACTCATGTAGCCAGCCGCGCCGCCGTACTCCCATTTCTGATACAACGCGCCCGCATACACTTCGACCTTAGTGCCGATGCCGCTTTTGTTGTCGTTCAGCGCTTTCAGGTCGATTTGAATCCAATTATTTTTATTGGCGCCAATATTTTCGAGCAGCAACGGCGCGCCACTTGCCTGCGTGACGATCAAATCGGGGCTGCCATTCGATTTCACGTCGGCAACGGTGATGCTCCTCGGCTGGTTGAGTTTCACCGCGTCGAGTTGCGTGTTCTTTGTAACGTCGGTCCAGCTTCCATCGCCCAAGTTGCGCAGCAGCCGAATTTCTCCGCCACTCGAGGATTCACCGGTGGCGACCAGATCGAGCCAGCCATCGTTGTCGTAGTCCACCCACGTAAGTCCCCAGCCCTTGGTCCAGCCGAGATCGGGAAGCGTGACGCGCTCCAACTTTTTTCCTTGGACGTTGCGCCACAGGCTGATCCCTGGCGCTCCGGCGTGGGTGAACGCGAGATCCATCCAGCCGTCTTTATCGAAGTCGAAGGCGATAACGCCGACCGCTGGCGGAAGTTTTTCCTTGGCAAAGTCGAGGCCAGCTAGCGGAACGAACTTGCCTTCGCGTGGATTCAAATAGACCGAGGCACCAGCTGCGCCGCCGGCAAAAATAAAATCGATGGCACGATCGTTATTGAAATCGCTAAGCGTGACGCCGGCGCCGGTTGCGTCGATTCCCAGCCCGGATTCATCCGAAACGTCGGTGAAGGTGGAATTGCCATTGTTGCGCCACAATCTATTTTTGCGCTTGTCAGCGCTGCCGTCGGATGTGGCTACCGTGAGATACAAATCAAGGTCGCCATCGTGGTCGTAATCGACAAAGAGCGGTGCGACACAACCGGCTTCACGGCGAATGCCGACCTTCTCAGTGACATCCACAAATTTTCCAGCGCCATCGTTGCGCAACAGGCGCACGCCATCGCTTTCGCAAACGGCGATGTCGGTGTGGCCATCATTGTCGAAATCTCCAGCCGCGCATCCCAATCCCGCACCCAATGTGGTCAAACCGCTCTTTGCGGTGACATCCTCGAACTGGCCTTGCCCGATATTTCGCAACAAGCGACTCTTCTCACTGCCAGCGCCCACCACGAAAACGTCGATCTTGCCATCGCCATCGTAGTCAAGCAGGCATGCTCCATTGCTCGCAGCTTTCAACGCGCCAAGCGGTTTGGGGCTATAGCGCACGGGAATCTCCGCGGGAGCGGGTGTCCCGGTGCCGTGTACAAATTCGGCCAACGAATATTTTCCCTGGTCTCCATAGCCTGCGCCAAATGGTGCGCCGAGATGTTCCGTCGTAATTTTTTGGAAGCGCTTCATGTGTTCGCGCGCAGCGTCGGCATCGCCTTTGCGTTGAAACGCGCGAGCCAGTCCAAATTGTGCGGAGGCATGATAGGGCGCGATGGCCAGGGCTTTTTGGAAAGCAGCGATGGCGTCATCGAACTTTTGCAGTTGTGACCAAAGAAATCCTTCGAAATAATAAGCGTCCGGCTCGTCAGGCACGATTTGCTCAACGTGCTGAAACGCGCGAATCGCTTTTTCGGGTTCGCCGGAATCCTTGTACGCGATTCCCAGGTTGTACCAAGCAAAGGGATCTTGCCGCAGCTTCGCGGAAGCATCTTCAAGCGCTGCTACCGCCGGTGCAAGTTTTTGCTGGGAAAGCAGCGCAATACCGAGATTCACTTTCGCTGGGGCGAACGCAGGATCCGCCGCGAGGGCGTGGTCAAAATATTTTTCCGCCTCGGCACCTTTCTGCTGATTCATGTGGGCCACGCCCAAACTATTCAGGCGCAAAGCTTCGACGGAAGTCTCTTTCTCACTCGAGGACGAAGCTTGCTGCTTCTTTGGAGAAGAATTCTGTGTAGAACGCGCACGGAAGTCGGCAGAACCCGCGATGCCGGCAACAATCAGAATGGCAGCAGATACACAAAACAGAACACGCGAC
This sequence comes from Candidatus Acidiferrum sp., assembly GCA_049691535.1. Classification (GTDB taxonomy): domain Bacteria; phylum Acidobacteriota; class Terriglobia; order Acidiferrales; family UBA7541; genus Acidiferrum. The sequence goes on along the minus strand of JBAVNY010000186.1, from coordinate 480 downwards.
GGCCCGGTCTTTTTCAATTGCATGAAGGAAAAATCTTTCTGGACGCGAGACGACTGAATCTGCCTGGCTTCATCGTCTCTTTGATTGTCTTGACTGGCCACCGCGTCGTCAACCGTTTTTATAGGCGCTTTTTGCAGCGAGGCGCCGAAGCCGCTTGACCTACGTACCGCGCTTTTCTAACGTGTTTGCGAAGCCATGCGTTCCGCCATCCATTTCACCATTGCCGAAACTCTTGAAAAGTTCCGCAAGAAAGAAATCTCGCCGGTCGAACTGGTGCGCGCTCATCTCGATCGCATCAGCGAACTGCAGCCCAAGCTGAATGCCTTCGTTCATCTGGATGGCGAATCGGCACTGGCGCGCGCGCAGCAAGCTGAGGCGAAACTGCTTCGTGGCGAGCCCCTGGGAACGCTTGGCGGAATTCCGCTGAGCATCAAGTCGAACATCGACGTTGCCGGATGGCCCTGCCCTGCGGGATCTCTG
>JBAVNY010000185.1:0-3049 GCA_049691535.1 Candidatus Acidiferrum sp. | reverse complement strand
GTTGATCACTGCTGAGAACGCAACATCCCGGAATCGTGTCAGTTCCAAGAACGCAGAATTTCCCTCTACGTCGTCTGAGATGAGGATTCCCCCAGGACGAAGCGCCGACCACGCCAGCGCAAACTCCCGCGCCATGTTTCTATAAGTATGCATGCTGTCGTGAACGAACAAATCAATCGGACCTATCTTCTTCAACAATGGCTTCAGCAATTTCCCCGAGCTACCTCGATGCAACGTCCATTTCTCTCTGAGGTCGGGCGGAATCAACCGTCCCACGTAGTCGTCGCCTCCTTTCCCAAGAGGCGGGAGATCAATGCTGTGTAAATTTCCTTTATGATTTTCTCGGATGGCTCTGAGGAGATAGGCCGACGTAACACCGTAACAAACTCCGGTTTCCACCGCCAAATTCGGCCGTAGAACGCGCGCCACTGCGAAACAGATCTGAGCCAGGAGTGGGTCGCCGTGATGAAACGAAGCAAAGGGAGCTTCAGCAGGAAGCTGCAAAATGTTTCGTTGCACTTGCGTCTCGATTTCCAACAACGCGGGTTCATTCACGAACGAAGTTATTTCGCGAAGTCCCTGCAGCCTAAGTTGTGCAAGAGTATCTTCGAAGCTCAACAAGGCGTACGCAGGACGTCGACGCACCGCTGACTCCCAGCGCGACTGGGCAATCATGCGGATTCGTTCCATGAATTCGCTGGGCCGGCGCGGGAGAACCGAAAGCAACTGTAACGACTTCATAGCGCTCCGTCTTCCTGGCGACGCACAAACCTTGAGCCATGAGCTTGAACTTCCACCTTGCCAATTCCATCTGCGCTCGGTAACTGAGACTCTTGGACGAACAAACTGCTTACGGAAATACCCGCAGCCCCGTCTTTTTCGCAAATAAACGTCAGGCCATCGGAAAGTCCCAATAGTCTCAAGACGTGAAAAAGACTCCGTCGAAAAAATCCGTGGTGCGGATACCGGAACTTTAAGTGCCATCGCTGCGGATTTGCAAAACCTGCAGTAACAAGTGTTTTCTTGAGAGAAGTGGCATCGAAATAGAAAAGATGAGTTGGATTAGCGTAGTTCTCCCACTTTTCTCCTTCAACTCTAGCTCGAAGACAACGAATATCCATTGTCGATAGATACAGCCAGCCTCCGGGAGCAAGCAGCGCCCGTAACTTTGTCAAATCGACCCACGGTTCACGCAAATGCTCAATCACCGTCCACAAAATGATCAAATCGAACTCTGCGTTAGAATCCGACATCAAGAGTTCTTCGATGCCCGCAAATACTCTTGATCCACTCTTTTCCTGGGCTCCTCGACGCGCGACACTATCGCGCTCAATTCCCGTAGTCTGGAATCCTCGTTCCTTGGCAATTTGCAGCAGTCTCCCGTGTCCACATCCATAGTCAAGGAGTCGCTTGCCGTACCCCGGACCTAGTCGGCTACTCAATTGATCAAAAAACTGCCGCAAGACTCCTTCTGAAGTGTTTTCAAATCTGACATTCTGTTCCGCGACACCATCGGGATAATAAAGTGTCGTGTAAGCCCGAGAAAGGTCAGCATCATCGAGTTGCGGAAACGCAAACTCCAGTCCACATGTCTCGGCGGAACACTTCCATACTGTAGTGTGGGCGAGAGAAAATAACAGAGAACTGCCGTGCCGGCATAAAGGGCATGCTCCACCGATCCTCTGGCCTTTAATCATCTCGACGCCGCCAGTCGATCTATGCCGAGAGCCACTGATCCTGTTACTGGGCTCCCCTCGGGCAACGGTGTCCAAGGTATCGGTCTTCGAGTTAATCCCAATGCGGTTTGATTTTCCGCAACGAACAGATTGGCGCATGTGCACCCAAGGATTAAGTAGAACGGAATAGCGCCTTGAGGAACTTCGAAGAACGGCGTGAACGACGCAAAAGCAATCATCGCGACAAGAAATACGATTCCGAAAGGTTGTCCCGTATGTCGATACACGAGCCAGAGTAGCCGACCTAAAGAAATCTGGACACTGGCAAAGATAAGTACCCCAATCCATCCGGTATAGCTCAGGCTCCAAAAGAACACGCTATGCGGCGTTCGCGTTCCCGTGTCCACACCAAACGGCTGCAAATTATTCAATGGATATCCATACCCAAGTCCAATCAACCTGTGCGTCGTGGAATCGTTCACAGTGTTCCACAATTCCGCCCAGAACAGTGTTCTCCACACGGCGTTCCCTTCGAACTGCTGGACGTCCGCCGTATAATCCTTCGCCAGATCTGGGTTCACGGGCGCTAAGATCCTTCCCACGATGTCTGTTGTTGATATTGTTCCTCCCCGTGTTACGGGACCCACGTACGAAAAATTTGTCCAATACATTACCGCGAGAACGCCGACGATCAGCACCCCGGCAACGGCCAACTTCCTCAAATTCCGAGAAAAGCATGCCCACAAAACAAGGCCGACGCCAAAGGCGAGCCATTCTGCACGTATAAGCATCCCGAGCAAAACGAACACGTTTAGACATAGCACTACCGCTACTTCTCGAATATTCCTCTCGAAGCAAATCAGGCCGAGCAAGATTGCGGCGGAAAACGAAGGTTGGCCAAACGCTTGAATTGGGTCGGTTCCTTGCGAGAAACCAGTAAACGACCATGGAATCTGACTCAAAATTACGATGTAGAGAATGCCATAGATACCATTTGTCCATGCGGCCACACGAATGAACCTCCTTAAATAGTTGAAATCCCGCAAACCCACCCATAAACCCACGGGGAAATAGAGGGGGTAGTAATTCATAGCAAGATCTCTTATAGCTAACAGCGGGGAATGACCTGCGTAAATGCCGTGAACAACCTGGAATATTCCGAAAATTAGAAAAATCGTGAGCAATTTCTTGTAGCCACGAAAAGCAGTGGTTTTGATTGGCAGCCAAATCCAGCGGCCATTCACTGTTTGCGGTCCAAACACAAAAAATAGGCCCAGCACGATCTCACCTATATAAAGGTGCAGCGAGGGTATCCCAAGATATGCAAAAGTTCGCCCCATGCAGAGATAACCCAACAAAAGAAAGGATGTGAC
>JBAVNY010000184.1:0-13801 GCA_049691535.1 Candidatus Acidiferrum sp. | reverse complement strand
GGTGAATGCAATCACCGCCCTGATCTGATCTGGAGTGAGTGTTTTGCCGTACGGAGGCATCATCGGCGACCGATTCACCCCGCTTCCGCCAAGCGTGATAATGCTCAGCAGAAATTCGTTGGTTTCTCCATTCAACTTCTCGCCATCGTTCAGTAGCGGCGGCACCGGCGTGAGATTCGACCGGTTTGACGGGCCTGCGGGAGTCGCATCCGCGTGACACCACACGCAGTACTGGTAGAAAATCCGTTTGCCCTGCGCTTCTTGGTAGCCCAGCCGGATGATTTTCTGACTATCGTTCCAGTCCGGCTCGCTGTCGTAAGCCGACGCGCTCGCATCTGCGCTCACCACCACCGGGCTTTTCTTGCATCCGCCGACGGTGAGCAAAGGCAAAAGGCCGAGCGCCACGCTCGTGACATAGAATGCTTTTCTCATCGGCCCGCTCCCCGCGCCGACGCGTGACTCTTGCTTGCGCCGCCACCTTCGGACGCTATGCCCGAGCGCAGCGTCATCAAATACGCAGTCAGGTTGTGCACTTCTTCATCGGTGAAGTCGCGCTTAGGCTCGATCGTTCCCGGCTGCAGTGCCTGCGGATCGCGCAGCCACGCTTCCGTCCATGCGGCAGTCAGCCAGTTGCCGGCATTGTTCAAATTCGGCCCTACATAACCACCCGCACCGCCTATCGTGTGGCACGACTGGCACTGGTATTTCGTTTGATACAGCTGCTTTCCGGCAGCCACCATTGCGGGCGTGAATTGTTTTGCGTCGATACTCTCTGGGTCGACGCCAGGCTTTTGCACCGCCAGCGAAAGATATTCCGCCAGGATGGAAGCTTCCTTGTCGGTCATATTGAATTGCGGCATGCGCAGAATTAGCGCGGGGCGCACAGTTTGCGGATTCTTCAGAAAATCGTAGATCCATTTTTTCTGCGCCAGGCTGCCCTCATACGTAAGGTCCGGCGCGAGCGTGCCGCCAATACCGTTAAAACGATGGCAGGCAGAGCATTTGTAGCGATCGTAAACGACTGCGAACGCGCCCACTGGTGTGAAGGAGGCCGGCTTCTTCGGAACAACCAATTGCTGCAGGCCGCTGGTCGCCGGCTGGCCCGTTTCGCTTAGCAAGGCCGTGGTTACCGCGTCGAGATCCGCCTGGTTCCACGAATACTGCGGCATGCGCGCTGCCGCATTCACTGCGGTCGGATCTTGGAGCTTCACTTGAATATAGGAAACCAGGTTGTGCGGCGCCTTGGACTTGCCAAATTCCAGGTCCGACGTATTCTTCGCGCCCATCGCCGTCAGGTCCGGTCCAAAATCTTTCTGCGGAGCCACGCCTTGCAGCGAGTGACAGGTGGCGCAGCCCTTCTCCAGGAAGATACGTTTTCCGTTTTTGATTTCTTCGTCGTTCGGTGCGCCCAGTTGCGGCACGTTGGTCAACAGATCAGAGTCGGTAAGTTTGTTCATCACGTACTGCGAAACTTTGTACAGTTCTTCGTCGGTCCATCCATAGCGCGGCATTTCGTTGTGCGCCAAGTATGCCGACGGATTGTGCAGCCAGGAGACTAGCCACTCTTCGTTGACCTTGCTGCCCACTTTGGTGAGTTCCGGCGCAACGTTTCCGCCGATCAGCTTGGTTTCTCCGGCACGTGTGACTGCCACTGGATGGCAGGTAGTGCACATCAATTGCCGGAAACGTTCCTCGCCCTGCGAAATCAAATCCGGCTTCTTGCTCCACGCCGCCACGATAGCCGAATTGATTTTGTAAGGTTCAATGGCCTTGGCATTCTGAACACTCAGGTACGCGGAAAGGGCGCGCAGTTCGGTGTCGTTCAGTTTGTACTGTGGCATGCGCGACTCGTCGCCGCTTTCGTAACCATTCACGGTGGCGTTGCCGTCTTTGTCCAGCACAGTGCGCGGCTCTTTCAGCCATTTGTAAATCCAGGCACGCGAAGCTTTGTAGCCGACGCTCGAAAGGTCTGGACCCAGCGACGGCGTATCCAAATGGTTGAGCTTGTGGCAGCCCTGGCAGTTCAATCGCGCCAATAATTCACGGCCACGCGTGAGTTGCGGAGCTTCCGCGAGTTCACCTTGGTGACAGGAGCCGCACGACGCTTGGATGAACTTGACGGGAAGTAGCGGCTGTTCCCAAGCGCGCGTAGCTTGGTGCGCTTCGGCCACTTCGGTGGCCGTACCTTGCCCACGATGACAAACTACGCAGCCCCAATCCTTCACGTTGTGCCCGGCCGGAGGATGCGCCAGGAATGGTTCAGGAACACCCGCCGCACCTTGCAGAGTTTTTTCGCTCACCGCCAAGTGACATGTGGTGCAGCGATCGACTACGCCAAGTTCCGGCAACCACGTTTGTTGAATTCCGCCCGCAAAATGGTGTTTCAGCGAATCGCCATCGGGCCGGCCTGAGATAAACTTTACGTATTGGCGCTGATAGTGCCGCCACTCGTTAAAGAAGTCCTTTGTCGGCGCAATCGCTAGTGTGACCAGCAGCAACATGCTCGCCCAGGCGAAGCGATGAGCAGGCGAGGCGAAGAACGTTCGGTGCAGCGTCGCGATGAACCCTTGTTCGTTCACGAGTTCCTCCAGGGCCACACCCACACCCAGCCAGGCCCGCGAAACAGTGCGCCCACCGTGGTCAAGATCACGGCTTCCATCAGGAACCACGTCATGATCCAGAACGACACCGGCTTGGCGCTCAGCCAATTTTGAAATTTCCCGGCAGATTGTCCGAACCACTGCGCCGCTAAAGCCATCAACGCGCCGATGGTCAACACTGGAATCAGCGCGTCCCACGCGCCTACGTGCAGCAGAAGGGCCGTCAACACCACCACAATAACGGAGAGGATGATCAACCGCTGCGATTTGTTATGCGCCCAGAGTGTTTCGTCTTTAATATTCACGTGGAAGAAAGGAATCACGATCAGCGAAAGCACAATCAGGGTAGGCAAAATGATGCCCGCAACAAACGGCGGGAAGTAGTGCAGCAATTCCTGCAAGCCGGTGAAATACCATGGCGCCTTCGCTGGATTGGCGGTATGGAGCGGATCCGCAAGTTGTTCCAGCGGAGCATTCCAAAGCAGCGCCATGCACACCAGAACTACCGCCAACATTTCGATGGCGATGGTCTCGCGGAACAGCATTTCCCAATACGGTAGACTCTTTTCGTTTGACGGCTGCGATGCCGGATGATTCTCGATGGCTGGAGGAGCGATCCTCATTCCGATTTCTCCGATTCTCCTTCGCCCGGCGAGTACATCCCGCCGTCTTTATGCAGGCGCCACATGTGAACGGCAATCAGCAGGATCGCGGAGAGTGGCAGAATCACTGCGTGCAGCACGTAGAAACGGGTCAGAGCGTTGGCGTTTACGGTATTCCCGCCCAACAAGACAAAGCGCAGCTTTTCCCCGATAATCGGCGTGGACGACATGATGTTCGAACCAACCGTGACGCCCCAATAGGAAAGTTGATCCCATGGCAGCAGATATCCCGTGTAGCTGAGCAGCAAAGTCAGCATCAGTAAACAGACGCCAACTACCCAGTTCAGCTCGCGGGGCGGCCGAAATGCTCCTTTATAAAATTTCCGCGCCATGTGCGTAAACACCAGAAACACCATCGCGTGTGCTGACCAGCGATGCAGGTTGCGCAGAAAAACTCCCGAAGAAACCACAAACTGCAGGTCCTTCATATCCGCGTAGGCTTGTGGGATCGACGGGTGGTAGTACAGCATCAGCAGCAAGCCGGTAGTCAGTTGGATGGTGAACGTGCCGAGCGTCAGCGCGCCCAGATACCACGTGGCACGAAACCCGAGTTGCGGTTCGCGCACCCGTTCCATGAACATGAGCTTGAACTCCGCTCCCCAGCGAGCCAGCGCGACCAGCGGATTTCGTACCGCACCTTCTTGTTCGGTGTGCACCGTGTTCTCCATGTCTATGCCTGCACGAATTCTTTCTTGGGCGCCACTTTCATCGCCCGGTCCACCATCAATTCGCCATCTTCGGTCTTCCACATCCGCAACCACGGCAGCGGTTTGGGCGCCGGCCCGGCAAGAATGCTTCCATCGCGGCCAAACGCGCTTCCATGACACGGACAGCCAATCGTGCTGGTTTCCTGCTTCCAGACACACAAACAGCCAAGATGCGAGCACACCGCGCTCAACGCATAGAAGCCTTCCCCCAAATGCACAATAAAAATTCCAAAGCGAGGATCGAGCGTGACGGAATCCATGGGGTAGTGTTCCGCGCGCCCGACGCTTACCACCGGGGAGGCTTCGTACAACACGTTGGGCGAAAGATATTGCAGAGCAAAAGCGCCGGCACCTGCGCCCGCGATGGCCAGCGAACCGGCACCCAACTTGATAAAAAATTTGCGGCGATTCAGGTCGGCTGGTTCTCGATTCACGTCGCGCTCCGCGTTCTCGTCCGGCATAAGGCCTCACTTGCTTTAGCGATTTGCAACTCTTCACCAACAGGCGGGAAAAAAAATAGGATCCGAAAATTGCACCGTTCCGGATCCCGGTGGAGTTACTTCTTCACGGTTAAATCGGCGGTAGCGCCGCTGGCCGCCACGTCCACGCTTTGTGTGGTGGGCTTGCCATCTTCGCTCCAGGTCTTCAATGTATATTTCCCGGCGGGAACATTCTTGATTTCGTAGTTGCCATCCTTGTCGGTCACCGCGTAATACGGCGTGGCTACCACTACAACGTAGCCCGACATTTCGGGATGAACATTGCAAAGCAGGGGAGCAACGCCCAGGTCATTAAACTGGAAAGATTTCTTATCGCCCTTCGGCCAGGTGCCAAGGTTGTGGGTCAGTTTCTTGTTCCCGCTGATGGAAGGCCAGTATACGTTGTGTCCCACCGGATCGCTGTTGGTAAAGTCCACCGTGGTGCCTTGTAGAATCACCACCACGTGCGGGATGAACTCCATCTTTTTCTGATCGATCACTACGTGCTGCGAGGGCGCGTCGAACTTCTTGTCGGGAATCGCATCTACGTATACGGCGATATTTACGGGCGACTTCAGGCCTTGCACGCTCACCTTACCCTTGATGTCCCCTGCCAAGCCCGCCGCCGCGACAAGCAGTGTCGATGCGGTGAACAGTGCTGCCTTCACTCCAAAGTTTGCTAGTTTCATTTTTCCTTCCCCACTCTCCATGAGTTTTTATGAACTGCTTTTACGAGTTGCGATCCGTCCGTTTAGAACACGTAATCGATGCCGGTAACAAACGCGCTGGGGCGATAGGACGCCGGCAAGCCCGCGACATTCGTGTAGGGAACTCCCCAGTGATATTGATATTCGCCGACGACCTTGATGTTGGCGCGGACCAGAATCGTGTAGCCAGGGCTGAAGCGGTTGCGGGTCTGATCCTGTGAGACGCCGTTGATAAAGTCGCTAGGCGAATTCACGAAATCGTAGCGCATGGTGCCGATTAGCCATGGATAAAACCAGTAGTTCGCCACAACGAAACCGCCGGCGGAAGTGACGGCGCGCGCAGGTGCTATGGTGTTCGCAACGGTGTCGACGAAATGATTGTCGTCATGCGAGTACAGGCCCACTCCGTAAAGTTCAAACTTGCTGCGATAGCGGAAACGGATGTCGCCGCCGACCCGGTAGAAAGGCTCGGAGATCGTTCCGATGGTGTTTATCGGGAACAGGGAGCCGCCGAAATTCTGTTGGTTGTTGCCGTGGTAGTAGAAAGCGCCGAGGCGAATCGAGGTGTGATCGCGAGGACCGGTGGGTCCGGCAGCTTGAATAGCGTGGCGGCTTTCCGGATCGCGCTCCAGGTTGAATTGTTGGGACACGCGAAGGTACACGTCCTTGGTGTTGCGCGCGGAAAGCGTGTTTGACAAGCCATAAGCGGAATTGGTGCCGTCGACAACAGCAACAGCCCAGATGAAGTTACCGTTATTCGGGTAGCCACCGATTTCAATCCCACGTTGCGACGTGCCGAGAACGAATGGATTGTTGGTGGTCTGGCAGGCCGTGACACCTACACCGCAGCCGCCACCTTGAGCCAATGCGCCCTCGCCAAAAATGTCATAGCCGGACAGGTACGGTGTGCGTGCGTTCGTGAAGGGCAGCTCCAATTCGAATTGTCCAAACTTCACATTGATGGAGTTAGTCGGCAAGTGGAAGAAGCGGCTGACGTCGTTGTACTTGAGCCAGGCGTCGCCGAGTCCGCCATTCGCGCCAGAAGCGCCCGCGGAGATGTCGTCATCGATCCAGAACGAGAAGTTGGAACCAAAACTACCGGCAGAGATGATCGTAAAAGTGTTCGGAACGAAGAGGTCAGTCCGGGGAACGTATCCGCTGGCTTGAACGGGCTGAGGTTGATTTGCGTTCCAAACTAAATTGCCTTCATATCGAAACGAGATCGGAGGGCTCCCGGGGATCTCGCCCGGATAGACGGCTTCCGGAAATGCTTCGCGAGTGGCCTTCGAACCCAGCAGGACCGGCGCTTCCTTTACGAAAAGCTCATCATCCTTGGGAAACTTGAAGCCGTTCTTTTTAAACGCCAGCCCAAAATCATTCAGCTCTGGATAGTTGTTGTGGCATGTGGTGCACGAAGTTTGATACTTACGCGAAAACGCTGGAATCGCTTTTCCGCTCGGTACGCTTACTAGCAGCACGCCCAGAAAAATCATCACGGTTAGGAAGCCCAGAACCAGCTTGGAGCGAAAACGCCCGTCAGTCATCGTTAGTCCCCTGCACTGAACCCGGTTCGGTGCGTCACGTCAATGTCGCCCGATACAAGGAAGCGTTCATTTGCGGGACCATTCTCGTATGCGCGTTACATATGCACGGTGACTAGAATCACGTCCAACTGTGAGCAATGTCACAGGCCTGCGCCCGAAGAACAGGACTTCGCGGTGGCGCCCTCCTATCCTGCTTACTTGTTATGACTTGGGATAATTCGTCGTTTGAGACACGCGCTCCGACGTTGGCCAATGGCGGGTTGATACCTCGATAGATTGTCCCCGCGTTCACGTCGAACCTCAAAAGACCCAAAGCAAATCTAGTCTTCCACTGTTTCGCATAAGTGGCGCCAATTTCGGCCCAGACTGACACCAAAGCCACCAAAGCCATACAAGAAGCGTAACGTCCGATTTCCGGCCATTTGAAGCAATGATTGCGAATCGATTCCACTTCTCCTACTAGATGGGATGAGAAGTCGTGCGGGTAACTGAGCATCGTCGAACCAGTCAATGCTTTACGAGGCAAAAGAACAGCTTCTCGCTGGGGCGAAATGCGACTGATGCATTTTCCAGAATGGTATTTCGGAGGTAGGCGTAGGTCGCTAAACGTCGCCGATTCGAGAGCTGGCTTCCTCGCGGATCCAACTTTCTGTGGATTGATCGTCGGGGGATGGCACGATGACTGGATTCTGCATGATCACGCGGGCGCAAGTGTTCCAACGCAGAATAGCGTCGTCGTTTCCCGGTGGACTTAAAGTCGAAGCTCTTTCGAAATCAGCCATGGCGCCGCGAAGTGCGTGGTACGCGGCACTGGATCCTCCAGAGACGCCGTGCCGAATGTGGGCATTTCCTTGGCGCTCCCAAATGATGCCCGCGTAGTACGCGCGTTCATATTCGCCTTTGATTTGTGAGAGGACCTCCAGAGCAGGCTTGGCGTTCATGTTGGAATCGAATTGATCAGTTCGGGCGAGGAGGAGCGAAATCAGTGCCTGTTGATGATCGGGAACGATGGAAAGAATATCGAGGCAAATGCTTTCCGCAAGCACCGGCTCATTCAAAAGACGGTAGCGCTCGACCTTCGCAAGCGCTTCTGGAATGCTTTGCACCGAGATCGACTTCAGTTGGAATTGCATAGAAATCTCCTATGTTTCTTTATTGCGAAAGATCCGGAGTAATTTTGTAAGAGGATCGAAAAAGCGATCAACGACCCGTTCCTTTAGCGGGATGATGGCGTTGTCGGTGATGGTGATGCCCTCGGGGCAGACCTTGGTGCAGCATTTGGTGATGTTGCACAAGCCGATGCCGAATAGTTCCTTCAGTTGAGGAACGCGATCCGCGACATCCAGCGGATGCATCTCCAGCGCGGCAGTGTACACGAGAAAACGTGGACCGATGAATTGCTCGTGCATATGGTGGTCCCGCAAGACGTGGCACACATCCTGGCAGAGATAGCATTCAATGCACTTACGAAATTCCTGAACCCGGTCGACATCCGCCTGGTCCATTCGCCAGGTGCCATCGGGCGCGTCAGGGCTCCGGGGCTTAAACTTGGGAATCTGCCGTTTAACGGCGTAATTCCAGGAAACATCCGTGACCAGGTCTTTCTGGTTTGGGAAAGCCTTCATGGGCTCGATGCTCACTGGTTTATCAAGGGGAAGAGTGTTTAAGCGCGTCATGCACATTAGTTTTGGCATGCCATTTATTTCCGCCGAGCACGAGCCACATTTCCCTGCCTTGCAGTTCCAACGAACGGCAAGATCGCCAGCGTGTTCGGCTTGTATTTGATGAACAGCATCCAGCACCACCATGCCGTCTTCGATTTGCGTGGTGTAGTCGCGGAAGCTTCCGCGGCCTTGTTCTCCGCGCCAAATACGAAACGTCGTCGTTGTCGGCATCACTTCATCTCCTGAATGACTTGCCGCAGATCCGCACGCATTTCGGGAATGGGTACGCGGGTTAGCCCGACCCTTCCGTCGGCCTGCTTTTTTGCGACGATATTGAATGTGCCGAACTGGGCGTCCTTGTCCGGGAAGTCATCGCGAAAATGGGCGCCGCGACTCTCCTTGCGTTCCAGCGCGGCTAACGTGACGATCTCGGAAACGATTAAAAGATTACGGAGATCGAGCGCGGTGTGCCAACCTGAATTAAACTCGCGGTGTCCACTGGCGCCGACGCGCTCGCTGGTCGCGGCCAGCCTTTGAATATGTTCGAGAGCCTGCTGCATCTCCGTTTCCTGGCGCACGATCCCGACCAGATCCTGCATGATGCTCTGCAATTCATGCTGAACGCTGTAGGGATTTTCGGCACCGTCACATTCAAAAGGTAGCAAAGCCCTTTTTTCCGCGGTGCTGAGTTCGACGGAATCTATGGCACCTTGGGAATGTTCTTTTGCGAAGTTTGCGGCGTATTGCCCGGCTCGCTTGCCGAACACCAGGAGATCGGAGAGCGAATTCCCTCCCAATCGGTTGGCACCGTGCAATCCAGCTGCGCATTCACCCGCTGCAAAAAGCCCGGGAACGTCTGACATCTGAGAATCGGGATCAACGCGAACTCCGCCCATCATGTAGTGGGTCGTAGGACCAACCTCCATCGGCACCTGCGTGATGTCGATATCGGCGAGCTGCTTAAACTGGTGATACATGCTCGGAAGCTTTTTCTTGATATGTTCCGCGGCACGCGGAATGCGCTCCTTAATCCATGCAATATCTAGAAAAACACCGCCGTGAGGACTTCCTCGCCCTTCCTTCACTTCACGACGGATGCAGCGGGCCACATGATCGCGCGTTAGCAACTCGGGAGGGCGTCTGGCATTCTTGTCACCCTGGGTATAGCGCCAGCCCTCTTCCTCTGTATTGGCGGTTTGATCGATGTAGAGCGGCGGAATGTCCTTGAACATGAATCTCTCGCCATTGCTGTTCCGAAGCACCCCTCCCTCGCCGCGCACCCCTTCTGTTACCAAGATTCCACGGACGCTGGGCGGCCAGATCATTCCGGTTGGATGGAATTGCACGAATTCCATGTCCATGAGTGCGGCGCCGGCGTGATAGGCGAGCGCATGTCCGTCCCCTGTATATTCCCAACTGTTGCTGGTGATTTTGTAGGCCCGTCCGATTCCCCCGGTGGCGAGAACAACCGCTTTAGCGCGGAACAGATGGAAGCGACCACGCTCGCGATCGTATCCAAAAGCACCGGTGATGCGTTCACCGTCTTTCAGCAGCGTGACAATCGTATATTCCATGAAAACATCCAGGCCGAGATGTATTCCGTGATCCTGCAAGGTGCGGATCATTTCAAGCCCAGTTCGATCGCCAACGTGCGCGAGTCGAGGATAGCGATGACCACCGAAATTTCTCTGCAGGATTCTGCCGTCCGTCGTTCGATCGAAAAGCGCGCCCCACGCTTCCAATTCGCGCACGCACGCGGCCGCTTCCTTGGCGTGAAGCTCCGCCATGCGCCAGCTATTAAGATATTGCCCACCGCGCATGGTATCGGAAAAGTGAACGCCCCAATTGTCTCGGTCGTCCACATTGCCCATGGCCGCGGCTATGCCACCTTCCGCCATTACGGTATGAGCTTTGCCGAGGAGCGATTTGGTGATCACGGCGACTTTTACACCAGCACCAGAAGCTTCCACAGCCGCTCGCAGACCGGCGCCTCCGGCGCCGATGATCAGAACATCGTGCTCGTGGGTGATGTACTCGGCCACTAGAAGATCCTCCAATCGGTCCATACTCCCATGGAGCACATGCGCACATACAAGTCGCAAAATCCGACCGTGAAAAGGCTGCACCAGGCAAAAAGCATGTGGCGTCGGTTCAGGCAACTCACACAGTCATAGACCTGCTTGCGTACCGGAGCTCCGGACAGCCGGTCACGAAGCCCGCCGACGAGGTGGCGAAAAGAGTGGCAGCCGAAGGTCTAGCAACTTAACAGCACGACGTTGGTCAGCAACACGAGAGAACCGACGCCAACGCCAAAGTGACCGTTAAACCAGAAAGCTCTCCACGCGTCGTGTGCCAAAAGAACGATAAAGATCAGCGCAAGATACAAAAAATAGCGATGGATATTCTGCATCACTAATGGAAATGTTCGTTCACCGAGGTAGGTCTTTCGCGGTTCACCCACAACACACGATGGCGGGTCTGCCCAAAAGGCTTTGTAATACGCGCCGCGATAGTAGTAGCAGGTGAAGCGAAAGCCGCCGGGAGCCCATAGAATCAACATCGCCGCCGTAACCCAAACGGGCATCCAACTCGGTTTTGCCCCGAACCACGCATCGGACGACCCCACCAATTCTGGAGAATAAAATGGCGAAAGATATGGTCCGAACCTGAAGTGTTGCCCTTGCAGGGCCGCCCACGTGGAGTAAACGATGAAAGTGGAAAACCCGAGAAAGACCAGGATTGGCTGCACCCACCACCTATCGGTGCGCTGGGTCTGTCCGAAACCGGAGCGTACGAGTGGCACGTCAATCTGAGACATCTAACCTCACTATTTCTGGTGAAATTGCTTTACCTTGAGTCCATCGGTTGAAGTGGTCATTATCTACGACATCTTTGACGGAAAAGCTTCGTATGGCAATTTCGATTGCAAAGATTACTCTCTCTGGGTTCGAAGTGCTAGTCCGATTGCTCCTTTGGTCTCTGAGGCATGCGCTGCAATCGCGGCATGGTAAGATTCCTCGATCGCTAGTTTGAAGACACTCTGTCAATCTGGACGGAACGTCGATGAGTAAAAGGCGTGAGATTCGCAGTTACGACTACGTTAACCATCCCTACGAGCAAGTCCGCGATGCGTTGAGGCAGAATTCACTCACCGTGTTTCAGTCGGCCACCAAGGCTGCCGCTTCCCGAGCGCAATCGATCGCCGCTGAACTGCATGTCGACAGTGGCGGTATCGGGATCAAGACCGATATCAACATTTCCGTCAAAAACGTCGAGGAGAAAGTTGACGCTAAGTCGACTCCCGTCACCCGGTTGTTGCTCGAATGGGAAGCCGCGACCTTGCCACGTTTGTTCCCGCTCATGAAGGCCGAGCTTTCTATCTACCCGCTGACCGCTACCGAGACGCAGTTGGACTTTCGGGGCGTATACGAACCACCGTTCGGCACCGTAGGAAAGGTAATGAACGCCGTAGTGGGCCATCGCATAGCCGAGGTGTCGGTTCATCGCTTCATTAACGACGTGGCAGGATACCTGCGCCATGCCCTTGCTTAGTTAGGCGTGTTGGCGTCCGCGCTTATGTCTTGCAGGTGCGGTTTTGAATGGATTTCGGGCACGCCTTGTATCTTCCTGTTGAAACAAATCGATTGGGGGGGCTGGAACTGCAACAAGAACGGAAAGAAATAGCACTGCAAAGTGACGCTGCATGTATACGAATCGTATCCTAGGAATCGTCGCGGTTACTATCTGAGTTATCGCAATCCCCTAGAAACCTGAAAGGCGACGCCCGCGTTCAGGTTCTATCATAGGCCTCGAGCACGAATTAGAGACTCGCCTGACCGGTCCCCTCATGGTTTGGAACCGGTATCGTTTCACGTTATGACGAACAAGCGACACGGGTGTAGTATAGGACCATCTACGTTAAGAAGGAACTTCCGGCTAGATGCGTGGCAAAACAAAGCGAGCCTATTTCCTGGCGCTACTGCTCGGGGCCGTTTTTTTCGCGGCGCAATTGCATTGCTGTGTAGACATACACTCCAGAACAATGGATTCGCACGCGTGCCCGATCTGCTCAACGGCGGGGACCGCAATCGCTACTCCGTCCTTGGTCCTGGAAATGGCACCAGTCACCAACTGGCTGGAAGTATTCGCCGTGATAACCGTGGTTCCTGTAGTCTTCTTCTGCAACGTAACACCCCGAGCGCCTCCCTCCTGCTAACCGGCCGTCTTTGACCCGCGCATTTCCAAACATACCTGTTCTGTAGCCCTTTGACTGGGACACGCGAGGAGTCACCATTTGACGAAAGGAATGGCTTTGGCTGCAGCACTGTTTGCCTTGCCGGCGTTTGCGGCTGGCCAGCAATCGACTGGGCCCACTTCGGTGCCCACACCGCGGCAAGGCCCAACAACGCAACCCGCGTCCGCCCGGATTTCACTTGACGACGCTGTCAGGCTGGCGCTCCAGCATAACCATGCGTTGCAGGCGCTCCGGTCGACCATCCAGCAGAGCATGGCGGAGGAAATCACCGCAAACCTGCGCCCCAATCCCACGCTGGGCCTGGATGCCCAATTCTTGCCGATCTTCCAACCCAACCAGTTGAGTTCCGACTACATCGATCAGCAGGCGCAATTCGATGCCGGCCTAGGTTATCTGTTCGAACGCGGCAGGAAGCGTCAACACAGGCTAAGGGCCGCGCAGGATCAAACCACGGTAGTGCGGTCTCAAGTCTCCGATAGCGAGCGCCAGTTGGTCTTCAATGTTGGTCAACAATTTGTCGATGTTCTGCTGGCCGAATCGACCCTGGAATTCGCACAGCAAGACCTGGAGAGCTTCAAGAAGACCGTGGACATCAGCAATGAACGGTTTCGCGTTGGAGATATGAGCGAAGGCGACTTCCTCAAGATAAAGCTGCAGGTATTGCAATTCCAAAGTGACGTATCGGCCTCCAAGTTGGCGCAGCTGCAAAGCTTGGCGGCGCTGCGCCAATTGCTGGGCTTCGAATCCGTCCCCGATGACTACGATGTGCAGGGCACGCTGGACTACCAGCCGGTGCACGAAGACTTGCAGGGGATGAAATCGGTGGCGGCGATCAACAGGCCCGACCTACGAGCAGCGCAGCAAGCCGTAGTTGCGGCGGAGAGCCAGTTAGCCTTGCAGAGAGCCAACGGCAAACAGGATATCACTGGCACTTTCAACTACACGCACACTGCCGGCGTGAATACCGGCTCATTCTTCTTCAACATGCCCCTCCCCATTTTCAACCGGAATCAGGGAGAGATCGAGCGCGCACGATACGCCATTACCCAGGCCCAGGAACTGGCCAACGAAACGACGCAACAGGTATCCACCGACGTCGTGCAAGCGTACGAGAATTTGCGCTCCAACGAACAAATCATTCAGCTGTATCAGGGCGGCTACATCGATGCGGCCAAGCAGTCAC
>JBAVNY010000183.1:0-13360 GCA_049691535.1 Candidatus Acidiferrum sp. | reverse complement strand
CTTTTGAGGTCCGCGCGTTTGGATCCAGAATCGGGCCCACGTTGCTAATGGTGCCGGTGACTACCTTTTCGGGATAGGCGTTCAGGCGAATATCAGCATTTTCACCGACCCGGACATTCGACAAATCATTCTCGTAAACGTCGCAAAGAATCCAGACCGTGGTGAGATCCGAAATCGTGAAAGGGCTGCCGCCAGACAGTCCTTGTACTCCGGCCGCATTCGTCACTTGTTGATCCGTGATGATGCCGGACACTGGAGCCTTAATATCAACGACACCGCTGGGACGATCTCTGTCCACGCCCAGCACATGTAAATGCTCAAGCGTGGTTTCCACATCAACTTTGGCTTTGTCTTCCGTGTCCTGCGCCACCTGAAAATCGTTGAGGGAAATTGCTCCTCGATCATAGAGAAGTTTGGCGCGCTCCAGTTGCTTGTTCGTCAGCGCTTCGTCGGCCACAGCTTTCCGATAGTCAGAAAACGCGCTGGCAATATCCGGGCTCTGTACCCGTAGCAGCACTTGACCCTTCTTAACGGTGTCACCGAGTCTGGCGCGAATCTCGATAACGCGGCCGGTAGCCAGAGTTACAACAGGTATGGTGCGGTTCACCGCGGGACTCACAACGCCGGTCGCCATCAATGTCGGCGCCGCCTTGTATTCCACCGCTTTCACCAGCGGAAATTGCTCCGGGTGATCAACCTGCAACAGGTTTACGTCCTGTTCTTTTTCCACTTTCGCTGGCGGGGGAGCTCCTGCGCCGGGCTCCGGGTTGCCGCCGCAACCCATAAGCGTCGCGAAGAAGGCCACTGCACAAAGCGTCTGGCTGATAGACCTGCGCATCATTGGATGACCTCACGTCCCACGGCTAGATTGAGTTGGCCGGCTGCATCCAGATACGCGGCGACCAGGTTCAGATAGCTGACTTCCACGCTGCGGTATTCCGCTTGCGCATCCAGAAAATCCAGCAGCGACGCCGCACCGTGTTCATACGAAAAGCGGATGGTGTCGCGCACTCGCGAAGCTTGTTCCAGATACCGATCCTTATAGGGCTGGAGGAGGATCAGCGTGCTATTCAACGTCGCGTGGGCGGAATCCACATCGTTGAAAACCTGCGCTCGCGCGGCATCCAGCAATTTGTCGCTACGGTCGATGTCCAGCTGCGTGCGCAATTTTTCGCCCTGGTTCCGATCGAAAATACGCAGAGGAATATTGACGCTCGCTCCAACCGTTTGGTGGGCGTATGGATTGTTGAACGATGGATTGTACGTCCACCAACCGCTGATGGTGGGATCGGTGGAACCATTGGCAACCGCCAGTTGGTGATCCGTCTTAGCCTTGTCGACCGTCTCCAGGGCCGCTTTCAAATCGGGGCGATTGTCTAGTGCGATTTGTCGCACTTCATCGAGCGATGCCAATTGGTTATTGAAATCGAATTTACCGGTAACGTCGAACTGATCTACCGGCGTTCGATCATTCAGCAGCGCTAACAATTGAATCTTTGCAGTGCGCAGCGCGACGTCGGCACTTTGCAGGTCAGATTCGTACTGTACGCGTTGCAGTTCCAACCGGTCCAAATCAATCTGTGCAATGCTCCCCACTCTGTAGCGGTCGCGATTTACGTCCAGAACGTGGTCGTAATATTCCAAATTCTGCTTCGCCAACTCCATGATGGCTTTTTGTTGTAGGGTCTGCACAAAAGCGGTGCGCAACGTATATACCAGCGTTCTATCAAGATCACTTTGACTCGAAACCGCAATGCCAGTGGCTTTCTGCTGACTCTCCAATCGCAGTTCCCGTTTGTGCTGGCGTTCATGCAAATAGCTCAGGGCGGCTTGCGCGTCAGTCCCGGTGAAAGGACGCCAGACTCCATGGTAAGGAGCTATCTGCGTGCCATCGGTCGTCAAAGTCAGCTGAGGGTTTGGGCGAAGATACGCCGTGGTCTCTTGCGCTTTCGATTCATCGATGCCGATTTGCCCGGCGCGCAAGGTCGGATTATTGGCCTCGAAGCGCTGCCGCACCTCGTCCCACGTTAATGCTTTCTGAGCCTGTGCTCGACCAGCCCATCCAGCAGAAAGCACTACCACCAGACAGACACTCTTCACGAAACGCTGCATGCCTCTACCCTCACGTCTTAAAAACATTTACGAAAACCCGCGGTTCGCCCGGACCGCTGGTGTTGAGACACTTCTTCGGAAACTCAATGGAGACCAAGTGCTCGCCTGGTACCTGCAACGATAGCGGCGTCAATCTAAGCAAAACATTACAAATGCATGAAGGAATGATTACGCGGGCAGTAACACAACTGGCGGGGAACGTCCAAGATAGATACAAAATTCCCGAGAACGGGGGCGCGCTCCGGCTTCAGGGACAATCGAGCCCTCTGGATTCACGTTCTCCGCAGCCATATACGACTCTGCTTCTTCGCCCGATGGGAATTGTTGAGGAACTAGTGCGGTAAGCTCGGTGGGCCATTCCGTTTGCGCGTGAAAAAAGGCACCTACATTTGCGGTTACCTTGGGAAATGCTTGGGGCCGGGCCAATGAGAAGTTTCCGTGACCATCGTTCACCAGTACGGCTACTACTTTCGAGTCCAGCGCGGTGCTGACCACCAGATCAAGCATCGAATCGCCGTTCACATCGCGTGGTGACAGGTCCAAGCCGCCGGATGATGCCGTCAAAGCAATACTGGATCCAGGAGCGCCGCTGAAGCGAAACCGAATGGAATAGTCCGTGCTATGAAGATTCGTTTGCTGTACCGACACCGTTGCCAGATCGGGTCGTTGATCGCCATCGAAGTCCGCAATCGCCAGTGGGACGCCAAACGTACCCCGCCCACCACCATCCTGTACGCCAGCAGAAGACGAGGCTTCGCCGACGTATGGAAAGAGTAGGGCAAGCAACAACAAGACCATACAAAGACCGGTTGTGGGTCCCTGTCGGCGCCTCCTTTTTGTGTCTGCTGACGTCATCCTTATATATATCCCGCCAACTCGGGGCTTGGGTTCCTGCCAAAGTGTCGCTTTGGCACCCTCAAAGGATACCATTCGACTCGATATTGCCAAACCGCATTGAATGCGAAATTTTACAGGTATTAAACCCGACGGTCGGCCTTAGTGACATAAGTCACTCTCATTTGTGACGGGTAGCGCCGCGCCCTGTGTCTGCACCACGTATCCTTCTTTCATACTCATTATTCTCGTTCGCCTTCTATTTCTCGTTGGCAGCGAATCAGGAGCTTCACCTCCATGGCCAGCCAATCCACCGCGTCGCCCCCGGCCACTCATCCCGGCGTAACCACGCAACAGGTGTACATTCTGGCCGGAGCATGCCTCTTTGTTGGACTGTTCTTGGGTTATTTCCTGCTCGGGAGACACGCTGCTCCCACTGTGGCCGGTGCGCTGGTGACCCAAGCTTCCAAGCCTTCTATGGGCGGGCACCCGAAGCTGACCCTGGAACAGATGAAGCAAATGGCGGATGTGCAAGCTTCGGCGCTGATTGAGAAGTCCAAGACTGATCCGAAGAATGCCGCTTTACTGGTGCAAATCGCGGGCATCTACCAATCAACGCACCAATTCAAAGAAGCTGCGGGCTATTTCGACAAAGCGCTGAAAATTAACCCGAAGGATGTGTCGGCGCGTACCGCGATGGCCTCTTGTCTCTACTATTCGGGTGACGTAGATGGGGCTGTGAGCCAATTGAATCAATCGCTGAAGTACAACCCGAAGGACGCAAATTCCCTTTTCAATCTGGGAATGATTAAGTATCAGGGAAAAAAGGATCCGGCCGGCGCCATTGCGACTTGGGAGCAGCTTCTTAAATTGAATCCGAACCTGGATCGTAAACCCATCGTCGAGCAAATGATCGCGGAGGCCAGGACCAGCGCGGAGACGAAAACGGGCTCCTCCACTGTCAAGAATTAAGCGCTGCGCCCATCCCGCAACGGAGGCTATGCCAACGTGAACGAACTCAAAGCAACGATGAGCACATTCTGGAGCTGGCCGCAGGCCGTATCCCTTGCGGTTGTGGCCCTGTTGCTCGGTATGTGTGGAGGTTGGCTGGTCCGTAGATCTTTCGCAGCGGCGCCAGCAGCGCGTGTCGTCGTCAGTGCCGGCACCGAGAATGCTGCGGGCAATCAGGCTGCAATGCCCGCCAAGGCCGCGCCACCCCCAAACTTCGGCCTGCAGGGGGAAATGCCGTCGGATCAGGCGCTGAAGCAAGCCGCCGACGCGCAAGCCACATCGTTGCTGGAACAACTTAAAGCAGCACCTGCGAATGCGGGCTTGCTGGCGCAAATTGGCAACATCTATTACGACGCGAAGCAGTACGCCATTGCAATTGACTACTACGATCGTTCGTTGAATGCTCAGCCCGGCGACAATTCCGTTCGAACCGACCTCGGCACCGCGTATTGGTACACCGGAGACGCGAATGCGGCGATCGCCCAGTTTCAGAAAGTTTTGGCGTCAGAGCCCACCCAGCCCGACACACTCTTCAATCTCGGCATCGTGACGTGGCAAGGCAAGCACGATGGTCCCGCCGCCATCGTCGCCTGGCAAAAGCTATTAGACACCAACCCCAACTACCAGAACAAAGAAAAAGTCCTGAAACTTATTGCCCAAGCGCAGGGCCGTTGAGGCCCGAGGTTACGTCTTGGCAACCGAAGTCACTCCCGGTCACGACGTTCGCGAAGCCGGCGAGATTCTCTCTGTGACCTCAACTGTAGAACAAAGGCCGCAGCTTCGTTCCCGATGGCGATTTTGGATTCCACGCCTGGCTGCGGCAATTCTCATTCCCGTTTTGCTGCTGGCGCTCACAGAAGGCGCACTTCGCCTGTTCCATGTCGGCTATTCCACAAGCTTGATGGAACCCTGCGTTGTTCATGGACAATCGACCTCCTGTTACAACTTGTTCTTTGCGGCTCCATTTTTCCCTCCGGGGATCATCAAGACTCCGCAGTTCTTTTCCATGTCTCCACAAAAGCCCCCAGGCACTTACCGGATTGTGGTCCTCGGTGAATCCGCGGCAATGGGCGATCCCGATCCGGCTTACGGCTTCAGCCGCTACCTGGAAGTCATGCTCCGCCAACGCTTCCCCTCCACAAAGTTCGAAGTCATCAACACCAGCATGGTCGCCATCAACTCTCATGTTCTGCGGAGTATCGCCCAACAGTTACAAAATTATCGGCCTGATCTAGTCATAATTTATGCTGGTAACAACGAAGTGGTCGGACCATACGGACCAGGGACCGTTCTCGCCTCCTCCTCGTTGAATATTTCTATCATTCGCGCCAGCATCTTTGTTCGATCCTCGCGACTCGGACAGTTGTTGACTCAGGCAGGTAGCCCGCGCTCGGAGTGGCGCGGAATGGAAATGTTTTTAGAAAAACAGGTTCGCGCTGACGCTCCAGCGTTGCAACACACATACGAGAACTTCTCACGCAACCTCGAAGATGTTGTTCAGGCAGCACACGCGGCTGGCGCTAAGGTCTTTCTCAGTACTGTCGCCACAAATTTGAAAGATTGCCCGCCCTTCAGTTCGCTACATCGGGAGGGATTGAGCTCGCGAGCTCTTGACGAGTGGACTTCGCTCGTCAAGAGAGGTGCAGCGCTTGAAGACGCACGGTCGTTCGCAGATGCGCTTAAGTTGTATTTGGAAGCCGCCCAGATTGACAATCAGTATGCGGAACTCGAGTTCCGCATTGCACGTTGTTATTGGGAGCTCGGAGACCATAGTTCCGCTAAGAAGTTCTTTCTACTCGCCCAGGATTTGGACACCCTTCGATTTCGTGCCGATTCACGGATCGATCAAATAATTCGTTCGGTGGCGAAATCGTCTGGCCAAAAAGTGGAACTTTTAGATGCACAGTCAGCACTAGCTTCAGAAAGCCATTATGGTGTCATCGGATCCGAACTTCTGTACGAACATGTCCACTTAAAACCGCAAGGCAATTATCTTCTGGCCCGGGCGGCGTTTGAGAAAATCATTAGCATTTTACCCTCGGAAAGTCTTGGCTCGACGAGTAGCAGCGAACCGCTTGGAGAGTCCGAGTGTGAGCGACTGCTGGCTCTAACAGGGCACGATCGTTCTCGCTTGGCTGCTGAAATGGCTCAGCGCTTGCAACGACCGCCTTTCACGACTCAAATGAACCACTCGCAACAGATCCAGAACCTTCTGTCCACGGCAACTGGTTTCACTGAGTCCTTTAGCGAAACACTGAGCGAATACCAGTGGGCGATTGCCCAATCTCCGGGCGACCCAATCCTTCACTATAAGTTTGGTTTCTTCCTGTTTGATTTCGATCGCAATGCGTCCGCGCAACAGTTTTTGTTAGCGAGACCAGTAGACAATTTTCCTGTGTTCCTACCCGACGGATCGCTGGTCCAATAGACCGCAAATAATCTAGAGTCGAAAGAATTTAATTAGAGCGGATACATCCAAGGCGCAACGGAAGACATTTGTGCAAGTGCGAATAATATGCCCATCAGCATCAGAAATACTACGAGTGGCAGCAACCACCATAGTTTCCTCCGCCATAAGAAACTAAATAACTCACCCATGGTCGATGACCGTTGCGTGATCTTTACCAGATAGCTCATACATTTGCCTTTTCCAGCCGGTAGTTCTCGGCATACAAGACGTCAAGTCCACTATTTTGGAAAGTCCTCAGTGCATCTTGGGGACTTGAGACGATCGGCTCTCCTCGAACATTGAAACTCGTGTTTAGAAGAACGGAAATACCTGTAGCGGCACCAAAGCTCTCCATTAGAGAGTAATAAAGCGGATTCCATTCCTTCCTCATCGACTGCACGCGGCCAGTTCCAAGATGGTTTACGGCTGGAACCCGCTGTCCTACTTCTTCCTTCCAAGGCACTACCATCAACATAAATCGTGAGGGATATTGCTGCTCGAGGCTACCGGGCCCATCGAACATACTGCTCAAACAAGTTTCCGGAACCACTGGAGCGAACGGTCGGAAAGGTTCGCGAAATTTGATTTTGCGATTGACGATCTTTTTCATAGCTTCGCGGCGAGGGTCGGCCAGAATACTCCTATTTCCCAATGCCCGGGGCCCCCATTCGAATCGACCTTGGAACCACCCCAGCACTTTACCCGCCGCTAGGTCTTCGACCGCCAGTGAGATCAATTCACTTTCTCCGGCGAGTTCTCGCGCACCAGCCCCGGAGAGAGCTGCATCAACCTCTACATCGCTATAGTCTTGGCCCCAAAAGGCGTGCTCCATAACGAATGCTCGTGGCTTTCCCAGCAGAACATGCCATGCGTAAAGTGCCGCTCCAAGAGCTGCTCCAGCATCGCCTGCGGCTGGCTGAATAAAGATTTCCTCGAATCCAGCGCCGCTCAGTAGCTTTGTATTGGCTACGCTATTCAGCGCCACTCCTCCAGCAAAACACAAATTCTTGGCTCCGGTCGACCTCTGGAGATTTACGGCCATTTTGACGAGCGCCTGCTCTGTGAATTCCTGCACGCTCGCAGCGATGTCTGCGTAGTACTGATTTAATTTCATTAACTCTTCAGAACCTTCGCCTGTATCTGCTCGGCCGGTGACGAATTCAGACTGAGGATTACGCGGAGTTCCGAACAATTCCACAAAACGGTGCGAAAAGCTGTGTTGCGAGGAATATTGGTAAGAAAAATAGCTGGGCTCTAATCGCAAACTACCATCGTCGAAAAGATAGGCAACTTTCTCCACGCGATCTAGATAGCGCGGTTGTCCGTAAGGAGCCATGCCCATCACCTTGTATTCACCTTCGTTCACCTCAAAACCAAGAAACGAAGTAAAGGTCGAGTAAAATAGTCCGAGCGAATCGGGAAAGCGCATTTCGCGAGTAAGTTTTAGCTCGCAGGGCGAACTTTTGGCGGTACCTGTAGTGGCAGTTGCCCACTCGCCCACTCCATCCACTGTCAACAGTGCCGCTTCGCTAAAAGGCGAACAGAAGAAACTACTGGCCGCGTGAGAAAGGTGATGCTCTACGAAAAGAATCTTTTCGCGAGGGATCCCCAGCTCCTCCGTTACTTTTGCGCGAATCCACAATTTCTGCTTCATCCAACTAATGGTGCCGTCTTGAAAAAGGCTGCCCGACTTCGGCCAATAAGCTAGGGTGGAGGTCAGGAATCGCTCCAACTTAAGCATCGGTTTTTCATGGAGTACCACGTAATCGAGTTCTTGAGTATTGATTCCGCCTCTGGCTAGGCAAAACTGAATGGCTCTCAGGGGAAAAGAAGGATCGTTTTTAATACGGCTGAAACGCTCCTCCTGTGCCGCGGCAACGAGAAGACCATCCTGAAGTAGAGCTGCAGCCGCATCATGGTAGTAACATGAAATGCCGAGGACGTTCACTAAAACGGCCTCCCGGCGGCGTCTAAAGATGAGTCTTCGCTACGGGCAATCCAGCTCGATTTTCCATCTTCGTGCGAGCTCTCTCCGCTTCCCAGCCTGAACACAATCGCCAACGGTCCGATAATTAAAAAGTAGCAACTCAATAGCAGCAGGCGAAATTCATAATCCACCGCGGCTCGCGAAAAATTCAGCCATTGCTTCCAAAGACTTAAATCCGGGATGCTTCCCCCACGGTCTTCATACTCTTTTGTGCCCGCTACTACAGATTTCTTGCGTAGAAGCATAAGGCTACCAACTGTCAACCCGATCAAAAATGCACCGAAGCTGCAAAGCGCGACGTACTTGAGGGAATGGAGTCTATTGCGCAGGAAAAAAACGATAAAAACAATTGCTGACGCTAGCGCTACTTCCCAGAGTTCCAAGGCGCGCGCGCCTTTGGCGCGCCAGCGTTGGATCCTCACAACCCCGGTCGAGTAGGATGCGAGGGATAAGACCGCAATGAAGAGAGTAGGCATTCTGAGTCAACGGTTCCGCAGCGAGGCTGCCGAAAATAATTCTGGGGCACTTACTTGTAACCACCGCAGGCTCGCTCTTACTAGCTGCTATTTCCTAATGGTCACTTCTTGCGGCAACACGGCACCGTTCACCGAGACGCTTCCATCCGCATTGTGCGTGGCGTTGTGGCAGACCAGCGTACAGGTATTCGTTGCACGATTGTAAGAGATCGGCGCCGCTGCATTCTGCCCGACCACGCTAATATCGAAATTGATTAGCCGCTCACCGGAAACGCTACCACTGCTGGCGCCCATTCCGTGCGCTGTGTGGCACAGCGAGCAGGAGAATCCGTCCTGCGAGATGTGCCTGCTATGTTGCGTCCAGCTCATATTCGACAAAATATTGGTCAAGTCATGGCACTTCGCGCACATCGCGTACGGACCCTGCGGACTCACATCAGGATTTGGAAACGTGTTCGTTACCGTTCCACCAGGCGTGGCGGCTTGGCTGAACTGGTAATTTCGCTCAAGAATGTGCGGGTACGTTGATCCGTGTGGTCCAAGCGGTCCCGTGCCGCCAAACTCGCGGTTATCGTCGCTGCTATGGCATTCCAGGCAGGTCGCCGAGTCGGCGTTCTTCTCGAGTGGAACGGGGTGGATGTCCGCGTAAGCAGGCGCAATGGCAAGCAGGAACAGCAGAACCGCTAAACAGTTCAGCGCCAGGTTTGCAGGACGCGCGTGCTGGGCTAGGCCGCTGCGCATCTCCCGGCCCCCTTGTAGATTTCGGAACTGAATGTGTTGTGGAGGTTGGGCGCGCAGACGTTCTTCTTTTGGTCGTCGGCGGCGTTGCGTTCGCCGGCCAAGACCAGCGCCGTGGTGAGAGCCACCGCCAGCGCGAGTAAAACCACCATGTAAGCCATTCGGTGGGAGCGAGTTGTTTTGTTCACCGTCATGCTCGTTTGCTGTCCATGCAAAATTTGTTCCACGCGATTTAAGTCGCAAGTCACATCAAAGAGGTAGTAAGGGCCAGCGAGCTTATCGGTTGACCATGGTGATATTCAGCGGTAACAGGGCATCTGACCAGGATGACCGCGCTGATTCACTGGCCCCTAGAACAGTGTTCCTAAATGCATCTGCTGTGCCGAACCCAACCCAAATTCGCAAGTTCCAGCTAAGCCGCTCATTCCTATCATTTTGCAATCACATTTCACATGTGACAGCCATCACCAGACGCGAGGCTCTATGTCCGTTTCTGAGTCATATTCCCCATTTGTGATGCGAAATCACACAACGCCTTAATGCGGGGATTTACTACGCCGAGAAACTCAGGTCGGCGTTGGAAGGAGCACTCCAGCGGCATACAGCGCAGGATAGCGTGGCCCAAGCAGGTCCATGCCGAAACATTTATTGTATTTATTTCCTACGAAGGATGCTGTGTGGTGTGCGCAGGAAAGGTGGAAGTCGATGAATTCAGGAGCAATTTCCTCCGCACACCAAAGATAGGCGGCCAACACACGTGTTTCTCTTACGATACCCCATTCACATGCCCGTGAAAAGGCTTTAGAAAACGGTCCCAACCTGCAATCATATCGCACTATCCGAACGCTCACAGATGTGTGATACAACGCGTCTCATTCGGGAGGTTCAGCTGTGGCTCCTCGCAACAAGAATTCCATCAACCGTCGTAATTTCCTGAAAAGTGCCGCCGTCGGCGCCGCGGCGATAACTGCTGTTCCCGGAGTTCCCGCCGCTTCGGCAACCCCGGTTCCCAGAGTGCCTGCCGCGATTCCAATTTCTCCGGAGGCCGAACTTCTCTCTTCGCCCGCAGAAATTCTCACCACCGATCGCGGCGGCTCCGATTTCATGGTCGACGTCATTAAGTCTCTGGGTATCGAATACGTTTGCGCCAATCCCGGCTCTAGTTTTCGTGGACTGCACGAATCGATCATCAATTACGGCGGCAATCGTTCGCCCGAGTTCATCACCTGCTGTCACGAAGAATCATCCGTCGGCATGGCACACGGCTACGCCAAGATAGAAGGCAAACCTCTGCTGGTCATGGCGCACGGCACCGTTGGTCTGCAGCACGCAGCCATGGCCGTCTACAACGCCTACTGCGATCGTGTGCCGATCATGATCATCGGCGGTAATTTGATCGACGCTACCAGCCGCATTTCCCAAGTGGAATGGGCCCACAGCGTTCAAGATGCCGCCTCTATTCTGCGCGATTACGTCAAATGGGACGATCTCCCCATTTCCTTAACGCACTTTGCTGAATCCACGGTTCGCGCCTACAAAATGGCCATGGCTCCGCCGATGCTGCCAGTGCTCCTTATTGTCGATGGCGAACTGCAAGAGAATCCCATTCGCTCAGACGCATCCTTACAGGTGCCAAGGCTCACGCCGACGGCGCCTCCGGTGGGCGACTCGGGTGCTATCGAAGAAGCCGCGAAACTTCTCGTGTCCGCGCAAAATCCGGTTCTCATCGCAGGCCGTTCCGCTCGTACGCCTGCGGGCATCACCTATCTCGTAGAGCTCGCTGAATCTTTACAAGCTCCTGTGATCGATCAGATGGATCGCATGAATTTTCCTACCCGCCACCCGCTCAATCAGACCGAGCGCAGTCGCGAACTCATCTCCTCCGCTGACGTCATTGTCGGTCTCGAGGTCAACGACTTCTGGGGCGCCGTTCATTCCTTCCGCGACCAGATGGAACGAACATCTCGCCCCATCGCGCGCTCCGACGCCAAAACGATCAGCATCAACTCCGCCAATCTTTTCGTGAAAAGCAATTATCAGAATTTCCAGCGCTATCCCGAGGTGGATATCGACATCCCTGCGGATACCGAAGCCACTCTGCCGGCACTCACCGAAGCGGTGAAACGCAATCTCGACGCCAGCCGCAAATCAGCTCTGAGTGACCGTCGCGCCAAACTCGCCGCTGCCCATGATGAGACGCTTCAGCGCACTCGCGATGCCGCCGCCTATGCGTGGGACGCCAGCCCGGTCAGCACCGCGCGCCTTTCTGCAGAGCTCTGGAATCAGATTAAGGATGAAGACTGGTCACTCGTCTCCACGGTCGGCTTCCTCAGCCGCTGGCCACTTCGTTTGTGGGATTTCGAAAAGTCCTATCACTACATCGGTGGAGCGGGAGGCTACGGCATCGGCTACAATGCTCCCGCCTCGGTCGGCGCCGCCCTGGCCAATCGAAAGTACGGCCGCCTAACCCTGAATATTCAATGCGACGGCGACCTGATGTATGCCCCGGGTGTTTTGTGGACCGCCGCGCATCATCGCATTCCGCTGCTCACCGTAATGCATAACAATCGCGGTTATCACCAGGAAGTTATGCAGGTGCAGATCATGGCCGACCGGCACAGCCGCGGCATTGATCGCGCCAACATTGGCACTACGCTCACCGATCCTCACATCGATTTCGCCAAGCTCGCGCAAAGTATGGGCGTGTATGCCGAAGGCCCCATCGCAGATCCCAAAGATTTAGCGCCGGCGATCACCCGGGCCATCCAAGTGGTGAAACGAGGCGAGCCCGCGCTTCTCGATGTCGTCACCCAACCGCGTTAACGAGAACCCATGACCACTTTCATTCCGATCGCCACAGAAAAACTAGAATTTGCAGCACTCACGCTCTTGCTAGTCTTTGCGTGTTCCTCTCGCTTGCAAGCGCGCCCTCCGGCCGATCCGCAGAATGGCAAAGCGGTTTTCGAAAAGCTGGGTTGCTTCCGCTGTCACGGCAGCGCTGGTGAAGGCATGTCGCAACCATCCTCAACAGGCAAGGATTCCGGGCCGCCAAAAATTGCGTCAACCCATTTGTCGCTTCAAGATTTTGTGCACAGCGTTCGCGAACCTAAAGGCCAGATGCCGCCATTCGGGCCCAAGCAAGCGTCTGATGCCGAACTCGCCGACGTCTACGCATTCCTGCAGGCAGCGGCTTCGCAAACAAAGATTGAGCTGCCTTCCACCGCCAATTCTCAAAATGGCGAGCATTTTTATACTGCGTTTGGCTGCTACGAATGCCACGGATATCAGGGACAAGGTTCGGTGCAAACCGGAGGTTCGCGACTCGGACCTCCGCAGATTCCGTTCTCTGGCTTTGTCACTTATGTCCGCCAACCTGCCGGACAAATGCCGCCGTATACGGCCAAGGCTGTTTCCGATGCGCAACTTGCCGATATCTATAGTTTCTTGCAATCCCGGCCACCGGCTGCGCCGTCTAAATCCATTCCGCTTCTAAATAAATAGAAGTTGGCTTTCGAGACATTCCTGCTCACGTCGAGCGTCTGGAAAATGCGTGGCCTTTGACGTTGTGCGATGGAGCGCGTCACCAGCGATCCTTGCTTTCCGTCAGGCGACACCCTAACCTAGACTGCTTATGCCCAACTTCTCTCCCGAGTTGCTCACTATCGGCTTCATTTCCTATGTCGTTTTTCTTTTTTCCACCACATGTCATGAAGCAGCTCACGCTCTGGTCGCCAAACTCGGAGGCGATAATAC
>JBAVNY010000182.1:0-5477 GCA_049691535.1 Candidatus Acidiferrum sp. | reverse complement strand
GTTTATGTGCCGCAGTACAACCCAACAATTGTTTACGGCGCACCCATTGTGGTGCCGATGTACACGCCTCCCGTGGTTATTGCCGCACCGGTGCTGAGTTTCGGCGTCGGCGTAACCTTCGGTGGCGGAGGCTGGGCAGTAGGAGGCGGCTTCGGCTGGGGCTTTCATGCCTGGGCTTGCAACTGGGGAGGTTGGGGTGGAGGTGGCGGTGGCAACACGATCATCTTCAACCACAACACCTACATTACGAACAACACCTGGCACACCACCAACTACAACGGCTATCACCCCTGGGGCCCCGGCTCGAACAGCCGTCCGTATAATCCGACGACCAACCCGAATGGCTACCGTCCCAGTGAGGATACACACTACGGACCGAATGGCGGTTACCACCCCAATGGCTACTACGGCCCGAACGGAGACTATCACCACGATGTGCCCGGAACGGGTCCAGCGAACATGCCCAATGGCGGCAACAACGGCAATCACGGCCTGATCGGCGGCAGCGGCGGTGTGGAGCATGCAGGTGTCAGTCCCAACGGCGGAGCGGTCGGATCACAAAATCATGCTTGGTATGGCAACAACGGCACCTTTCACCCCGACGGCAACTACAAGCCTGGCGAAGACACGCACAATGGCCCGAACGGCGGCTATCACCCGAATGGATATTTCGGGCCTGACGGCGGATGGCACCAAGACAAAAATGCCGGTCAGCAGGCGCCCAACGGCGGCAACAACGGAAACCATGGCCTGATTGGCGGGAACAATGGAGTCCAGAATCCCAACGCGGGGATGAACGGCCCCGGCGTCGCACCCGCAGGCGGCTACCACAACGACGACCGCAACCTGCAAGCCAGAAACGATAATCACTCCAATCTCGGCAGCTCGCGCATGAGCGGCGACGGCAGAAGCAACCGTGCGGAGAGCACTCGTGGCCGCGGCAGCATGGCCGGGCGGCGTCCTCAACAACGCGAAGTCAGGCAGCACGCGCCAGCTCAACATCACACTTCCGGCGGCGGGCGTCGTCGCTAGCGATTCCAATCGAGCAACCGGAAAAACTAAAGGGAAGGCATATCAGAAAAATTCAAGGAGATTGAAAATGAACACGGATCAGAACAAAACGAACAGCAAATGGACAGGATGGGTACTCGCCGGAATTCTCGCTCTCGCCGGCCTCAGCTTCACGGTTCGAGCAGTGGACGCCGACAAGCTGGCCTTCGCCACAGACGCAGCGCCTCAGATGATGTTCCCGTCGCCTGTCGAAGCAGCCACCGCGCTGGCCCAGGCGACAAAAAACACGGATGAGAACGCGCTGACAAAGGTCCTAGGCGGTGAGGCGAAAGTCCTCATCACTTCGGGAGACAACGAGTCCGACAAGGTCTCCATGCAGCAGTTCTTCTCCAAATACCAGCAGATGAACCGCTGGGTCGACATGTCGGATGGCAGCCGCGTCCTCTATATCGGCGCGGACAACTTCGCCTTCCCTGTCCCGCTGGCGAAGAACGCTTTGGGCAGCTGGTATTTCGACGCCGTCGCGGGCGCACAGGAAATCCGCGGTCGCGAAATCGGCAGGAACGAACTGCTCACCATTGACGCGGTCGTCGCACTCGCCAACGCGGAGCAGTTTTACTCCGCCAACACCGACTCTGGCGAATATGCGCAACGCATCGTCAGCACACCAGGCAAACAAGACGGCCTGTATTGGCTCGCTTCGGATTCACTGGGTACCAGCCCGCTGGCACAACTCGAGGAATTTCCGAAGTCTTCCCTCACGTCGCTGTCGCCAGACCGGCCCTTCGTCATCGACGGGTATGCACTGCGCATCCTTACTGCTCAGGGCGATGATGCAACGGGTGGCGCGCAGAGTTACATCGTGAACGGGAAGATGACCGGCGGCTTTGCCATCCTCGCGACTCCTGTGAAGTATGGCGAAACCGGAATCATGAGCTTCATGATCGGCCGCGAAGGCCTTGTTTACGAGCGTGACCTGGGCCCAGACACAGCCAAGACCGCGGCCTCCATCCAGGAATACAACCCGGACGACAATTGGTCTCCCATCGACTAATTTTCTGCCCGGCCGGGCCAGAAGCGGGGAACGCAATTTTTCCTGCGTTCCCCGCATTCCATTTCCGCAGGCTCAATCGAAGTTGGTTGCAACGCCGAACACACTGAGCATACATTACTGGACCAAGACGAAGTGTTCTGCGATCCTCAGGCGCCGCCCGCGCAAGGAGAACCTGCTAAGTGTTCCAGCTGATCTGGAGTCTGTTAAAGCCGTATCGCGGCAGCCTGGTTCTTATCCTGCTGGCGATGCTGCTGCAGATGGCAGCAACGGTGGCCATGCCCTGGCCTTTGAAGATCGTCCTGGACAATGTTGTAGGTGCCCACAAACTCCCGGCTCGGCTGGGCGATTTTCTTCGACCGTTCCTGAGCAGCGGCAGCAAGATGGAAATTGCCGCGGCGGCAGCGATCGCCCTCGTCGTGATCGCCGTGGTTGGATCCATAGCGTCCTATGTGGCCAACTACTACACCGCCAGCGTCGGCCAATGGGTGGCCAACGACCTCCGCATACGGACGTACGATCACCTCCAGCGGCTTTCCCTGCACTACTACAGCACCCACGATCTCGGTACCATCCTGAGCACGCTCACCGCGGACGTCCAGACCATCCAGGGTTTTGCCTCGTCGTCCACGTTGAGCATCCTTGTGGATCTGCTGACCATCGGCGGCATGCTGGTCATTATGTTTTGGCTGAACTGGGATTTCACGTTGATTGCCGTGGCCATCACTCCGTTTGTGCTGCTGATGATTTCACGCTTTAAGAGAGCAATTAAGACGGCCACCATGGAAGTCCGCAAACAACAGAGCGAGATCCTCACCGTCGCGCAGCGAGGGCTGGAGTCGATCAAGGTCGTGAAAGCTTTTGGGCGCCAAGATCTGGAAGAGCAGGAATTAAGCATGGTCAGCAAGGCTACAGTGGACGCTGCCTTGCGCGCGCGCAAAGTGAAAGCGTTCCTATCACCGGCGATCACCGTCATCGTGTCCTTGTGTACCGCCTTTGTGCTCTGGAGGAGCTCCGCGCTCATTCTCAAGGGAACGATGACAGCCGGCGCGCTGACGGTGTTTCTCGCCTATCTGGCGCAGTTCTTTAAACCCGTGAAGGATTTGGCTACGATGACAAATTCCATCGCACAAACCGCCGTCGGCGTCGAACGGGTACGCGCCATTCTCGAGGCCGGCGACGTCATCCCGGAAAGGCCCGATGCACGCGAGGCCCAAGCGCTCAAGGGAGAGATCGAATTCGAACGCGTTAGCTTTGGCTACGGCCAGGATACAAACGTATTGAAAGAAGTGAGCTTCCAGATCATGGCTGGGCAAATGATCGGTGTCGTCGGGCCCACCGGCAGCGGCAAGTCTACGATCGTCAGCCTCATTCCGAGATTTTATGATCCGGTTTCGGGCAAAGTGACGATCGACGGGATCGATCTGCCAGATTTCCAGATTTGCGGCCTCCGCAGGCAGATTGCTTATGTCTTGCAGGAGACTGTGCTCTTTCACGGCACCGTCGCGGACAACATTGCTTACGGCAAAGGGAGCGCCACACACGATGAAATCGTGGCCGCCGCGAAACTCGCCAACGCCGATGAGTTCATCGCCAAGATGCCTCAAGGCTATGACACGATGGTCGGAGACCGCGGCGACACGCTCTCCGGCGGCCAACGCCAACGTATCGGCATCGCCCGGGCCATCATTCGCAACAGCCCTATCCTGATTCTCGATGAGCCCACCGCTGCTCTGGATAGTGAATCCGAAAAGCTGGTGATGAACGCCCTCGAGAAATTGATGAAAGGCCGCACGGTTATCGTCATTGCGCACCGTTTGAGCACCATCCGCGATTCGGATAAAATCCTGGTTATGAAAGACGGAGCTCTCGTGGAACAGGGGAACCACGATCAGTTGATGGCTCTCGACGGCCTTTACGCCGAACTGCACAGGACCCAGTTTGCGACGGAGCCGTCTGCCGGTGCCCTGCCCACCAATCCGGAAAGAAAAAGCGCCACTGCCTCGGAGGGAGAATGTCGCACTCACTGATTGTGCTTCCGGATCAGACGGCCAAACCCATCCTGGACGCCGTTCGCGGCGCAAAGAAATCCCTGCGCGTGAAAATGTTTGTCTTCTCGCATCCCGTGCTGCTTAAGGCAGTCATTGACGCCAGGAAACGCGGCGTGCACACGCGTGTCATGCTGAACCCGGCCCGCCGCGATGGCGAGCCCGAAAACGAAATCACGCGAAAGAAATTAGAGGCCGCGGGCGTGGAAGTGATTGACACCAATCCCGCCTTTGATGTCACCCACGAAAAATCCATGGTCGTGGATGATCGCGTCGCCTTCATCCAATCGCTCAACTGGGCCACGAAGAATCTCACCGGCACGCGCGATTATGCGGTCGTCACCACCATCGGCAAGGAAGTGGACGAGGTCATGGAGTGCTTCGATGCGGATTGGACCCGCAAGCCTTTTCCTCAGCACACCGGAACGTTGCTCATCTGGTGCAATAAAAATGGCCGCGACCGCATCGCTCAATTCATTGACGACGCCAAGCACACCTTGTTCGTCCAAAACGAGCGCTATCAGGATTCCGTCATCATCGAGCGCCTCGTCCGAGCCAAAATGCGTGGAGTCAAGGTCCACGTCATGGCCCGCCCGCCCCACAAGCTGAAAAAGGATAAGCTCATCGAGGGCGTGAGTGGCCTACGCATCATGGACGACGTGGGAATCAAGGTGCACAAGCTCAAGCACCTGAAGCTGCACGGCAAGATGCTCCTCGCTGACCAGGCGCGCGCCATTGTCGGCTCAATCAACCTGGCGCCCGGGAGTTTTGACAGCCGGCGCGAGTTAGCGATTGAAGTCCACAAGGACGAGCTCGTCCGCCAGCTGCAGAAGGTGGTTCATCACGACTGGAAACATTCCCATCCACTGGATTTATCGAATGAAGGTCTGCTCGAGGAAATGACCGACCACAAGATCGACGCCGCGGAAGAGTTGGCGCTCGCGCCGAAGCGTTACAGGTAGTCGTTCGAGCTCGCAATCCCCAAATTTCTTCGTTCGCCTGGTCTAACCTGTCGGTTTTAAACTCATTTCGGATCGGGAGGGTGCTCCGTCGGTGGCTTCTACTTGGCGCCACCGGCGGAGTCTTTCGTAGGGTTGGGGGGCAGTGGCCTATGGACGTGCATGCGGTGTGCCATTCCCAACCTACCGCAAATGAATGTCTTACCGAAAAGCGAATTCCCGGGTGGTTGCGAATTCACGAGATTTCGTAAAAACAGCCCTGGAAATTCCCCTGTCTGTCCGAACAACGCCCGCAAAACAAGCTAGTTAGATTTGGCTGGCAGCTTGCATTTCACTTTGGTAGTAAGGTTCGAACCGCTGCGTCAACTTGTAGAGGAGCCATTCATGTCCAGCATCACAGCGCTACCA
>JBAVNY010000181.1:0-3573 GCA_049691535.1 Candidatus Acidiferrum sp. | reverse complement strand
CTTCATTTGGAATCACTCGCTAAAGGCCTGCTGATCACCAGCCATCCCGCAGGCGCCGACGTCTTCATCAATGGCGCGAAGCAGTCCGGACAAACGCCCGTAACCCTACCGCTGGCCCCGGGACAGTACGATCTCGTATTGCGACTGCCCGGATATGAAGCCTACGCGGGTCATGTTCAAGTGAAAGACAACGTGCAGACTTCATTGGCCGCGGAGCTGAAAGAAAAGTCTCTGGATCATGTAGCCTGGGCGCAGGTGACCACTACGCCTTCCGGAGCAGAAATCTTTATCGACGGCAAATCGACCGGCCAGTTTTCTCCGGCACGCGTCCAGATGCCCACCGGCGGCCACATGATCATGATGAAGTTGAACGGCTTTCAGGTGGCGCGGCGTGGCGTCCAAGTCAGCGAAGGCGGAACGGTAATCGTCACCGAGTCGCTGAAGACCAGATAAATCTGCCCTTTGGTACAGCGAAGAGCGAGAGAAGCGGAAGGAAGTTTCCCTTCAAAATCTGGCCGAATTGTCGTCAGACGATACACAGATAGAACTAGAAGTACTATAGCCAACCGCCTACTCGCATCCAATGATAGAAGTGCCGGAATACCCCAGCAGACTGCACTCCGTGTAACGGAAGGCGGCCTTGTTCATTTCAACGCCGGCGACGAATTACGGCTAACGCGGTTCGGGAGAAGCACTTTTTGGGACAGCGCGCCACCCTACTGATGGACCAAAAGCAGCCAGCCAAGCCTTCCGCGAAGAAGGCTTCAGCGCTGCAGAGCACCGGCGTGCCGCGCGAGCACGCATCGGCTGCGGACCCGCGGCTGTTCAACGTAACGCTGAGCCTTCGTGATCTGTTGCTGCTGCTGCGCTCGCATCGCCTGTACGATCCCGCGCATCCTCGCGTGGTGGATAGCCTCGATGCCGCGTACGACTCCCTGCGGCGCGCTGCCATCGATCTTGATGGTCTGGAAATTCGCGTAGAACGCGGCGGCATCGTCGTAGCCAATGTCAGCGAAGGCCATCTTCCCGACGCTCGCGGAGAATTCCACGCCTTAGCCACCGATTTGCAACGCGCCAGCATTCACACTCTGTATTTCGCCACGAAATTTCATGTGGGCGAATTAGACACGCTGGCACGCCTGATCCAAGCGACCTTGCTAAGATCGGAAGAACCGGCTCATCGGGTGAAGAAAGATCTCTGGCCGGCACAACTCCGGGAGCACCGCGTGGAAGGCATTCAGGTTAATACGCTGACGGACCGCAAAGTCGATACCGTCTTGGCCAGCTTGATTGCCGCGCTGGTAGCGTATGGCGGCAACGCTCCGCATGAAGGCGACACGCCTATTCATGCCCCCCAGATTCAGGAACTGACCGACACGCTGAGGCTGATCGGGAATCTGACTCTGCCAATGGAATCCGCGCGCGGACTTTCCGCCGAAGAAGCTGCTCGCGCCATTCATCACTCCATGGAGCAAGCCAGTCGCTTCACCGTGCGCATGCTGCTCGGCTCCATGAACCATTACGCCCCGCAAGAGGGTGAAGCTCCGCAGGTGTATCTCAAACGGCTGTCGCAAAGCCTGGTTCTGGAATTTATGAGTTCGGAGTTTGCTGCAGGGTCACTGCCGCCAGTAGCTGTCCGCCCGACGCTCAAGCAGCTTGCCGACGTACTGGTAGCCGCGGGCGGCTACTACGGCCCGCATTCTTCGCAGCATTTTTCTTCCCTGGCTTCCGCATGGGTCAATGAAAGCTACCGCGAACAACTGATTGAACGATTCTGGTTGGAGTTGCCGCCGCGCGAAAAGTCTACGGTGCTGCGCAGCCCGGACATCTGGTGCGTGCCGATCACCGCGATACGCCAAACCTTGGCTCGCCTGGTGGAAGCTGGTGCCGATGCACCGCGCCGCGAAGCGCGCAACATCGTTTTGAACTACGCGCGGCGCATGGAGCACGTCGACCCGGTGGCACGCCGCACCGTTGCTGCCGGACTCAGCGAGCTAACCCCGCTGCTGGAATCGCTCTGGCCCAATCAACTGCCCGAAGAACTAAGCCGTGGCACGCTCTCTGTATTGGAGAAAGAGCCGGCTCCCGAGACGAGCGCGATGCTGGCGGGATTCCTGGAAACCGTGGGACGCGTTTCGGTGAGCCGTGGCGACTTCACTGGCTTCGAAAACATTTTGATCGGCCTGGAAAAGCTTCCCCGCGATGCCGAACACGAACACATGATCGCGTTGAGCCATCGGCTGGTAGCCAATGATCGCTGGATGCTGCTGGTCGATGCGGCGCTCGCCAACCGCGCTCTGGATCCGGCTTTGCCGCGACTTCTGCAGCGTGATCCGGACCGCCTGCTTGATCGCCTGACACTTTTGCTGACTGACCCGCGCGGCCCCGAAATGGTGCCGGCCATGGCGCGCATTCTCCGCGCGATTGGCGTACCTGCGTTAACGTTGCTCGAAACGCGCCTGTTCGAAGCGCGACGCCAGCGTGTCAGCGCCGCCATCAAATTGTTGGCAGCAGCCGATCCAGATCGGCTGTTGCGCGGACTGACCCGTGCCATGGCCAGTTGGGAGTGGAATTTGCAAGACTTGGCGGTAAGCGAACTGGCGCGTCCCGCGAATTCGCCCTCCGCGCAAAGCACCGCGTTTGTGTTTTCCGCGATTCTCTCTGATGCGCACCCGCTGGTGGTGCCGATGATGATCGACCAGATCGGAATCGGCCAGGAAACTACCGCCGTGCCGATGTTGATGGAAATTGCCGCCGGTGAACACGAAATTCTGCGCGATCAGTTTGTGCGTATCAAAGCCATCGAAGCACTGGGGCGCATGCGCGCCGTCGAAGCGGTCGACTTGCTTCGCCAATTAGCGGGAAAACGCGAAGGCTTAACCTTCGTCGAGCCCGCAGGCATGCGAGCCGCCGCAGAAGATGCTTTGGCCATGATGGAGGAAGGCCCTTCATCCGCGCGTGCGCGAGCCGCCTTTGAACCCGCGCCTGCTCCACTCGGCAATTTCGTAATACCGCGCCGCTATGCGCGCATCCCGCTGGAATCGCCGTTGCGCGCACAAATCGGAAGCCAGCAGCAACACATGAGTTCCGTGCGCGTAAAGACCATCAGCTTGGGCGGTGCCTATCTCGAGTCCTCGAATCGCTTGAATATTGGCGACTCCATTCAAGTGGAAATGCGCGCCGGCCTGCGCAAGATTCACTTCACTGCAGTGGTGCGCAATATCGGCAAAGATGGCGGCGGCGTCGAGTTTGTCCACATGAAGGATGAAGATCGCGACCGTCTGCGCCGTCTCGTACAGAAGTATCTGCAGATCTAGGTCCGCTTAAACACCGCTCGGCATACAACGTCTGCTCCGTACGAAATTCTCTCCCACGAGAAACGCTACACATTTACGTCTCGTTGCACGTAAACTGTTTCCGCTTCATTCATTTCTTTCATAAGGACTGATCTCACATGACGCCGACGTACCCTGGTTCCTCCCCACGAAAATTTGCTTGTGTTTACTTTGTGCTAGTTTGTCTTGTTTGCAGTTTCGCGGCCCTCGCCTCTCCTTTGCTGGCTCAGGAAAATAG
>JBAVNY010000180.1:0-8405 GCA_049691535.1 Candidatus Acidiferrum sp. | reverse complement strand
GGACGGAATTGTGACTAGTGGAAACTTTTTGGCAAATTCAGAACGTTGCCCAACCGAAGCGACGCGGCGCAGCGTCATACCATCGCGTTCAAAGACGTAGAGAGATGCGGCGTCCAGTCCAAAGAGTTCGATTATCTGCCGGAGAGTTCGTTGAATCGAGTCGTCAAGGTCCAAGGAGGAGGCCAGAGTCTCGGCGATAGAATTGAGTACTAGCAATTCGCGATTGCGACGGCGAATTTCGTGCTCGGCGCGACGCCGCTCGGTTACGTCCAGTAAAAAACCCTGATATGCGGTGACGGCGCCCGACGCATCACGCACCGCGGTAGAAGACTCGCTTACGGTGCGGACCTCGCCGTCTTTGCGTCGAATATCGAATTCAAACTCGTTGACGGAGCCGTGCTCATTTAGAATTTTTTTGAGGCGTTCGCGCTCGGCGGGATTTACGTAGAGGGTTGTGTGAATGTCAACCTGCATCAATTCATCGCGATCGTCGTAGCCTACGATCCGAAGGAAGGCGTCGTTGAAATCGAGGAAGCGGCCTTGCGCGGTGGCGATAAAAACACCTTCCTGAACGCTAGCGACCAGGGCACGATATTTCTCTTCTGCTCTCTTACGTTCCGTGATGTCTTTCAGCACATGGATAGAGCCCAATTTCTGACCGGCGCGATCGGTGAAATTGGAGTTCGACGCCAGAAAATAGCCTTGCAACCAAGGATCCGTGACGTCGGCCTCGCCCGCGAATCCCTCGCAATAGGGGCAAATCTTGAAAGCGTGCTCGCGCGGGCTGAAGAGATCACCAACTGAACGGCCGACTACAGACTGGCAATCACGCCCGAGTAGGTTGGCGAGGCGCATATTGGTACGCACGATGCGACCTTCACCGTCATGTACCAGAATAGGATCGCCGATGGAGTCGAAGGTATAGACCCATTGCTGTTGCACGGTCTTAATTTGTTCGAAGAGATGGACGTTTTCGACGGTAGTGCCGAGAAAGTTTGCGACGTTGACTAGGAATGTGAATTCATCTTCGTGAAATCGCTTGCCTGGTCGAGCACCAATGTTCAGCGTGCCGACTGGGCCTTTTTTGCCCCGCATGGGTACAGCGATGAGTTGGGTGATCCCAGCTTCAGCCATATTTCGACGGACTCTTGGATCTTTTTCCTCTTCGAAGCGAACGAGGCGGTATTTGTCGGGCAGGACTTCACCCAACCACGAATTGCGGAGAGCCAAGCGTTCATTGTTTTTGAGGTACGTATCGCTGAAACCGATTGTAGCGCAGACCACAAATTCGGCCGCGTCGCCCTCGCCTTCCAACAGGCGGATCATTCCGTGAGTTGCGTTCAGACTTTCGGTGATCTGGGTCAGGGCTTTCTGTAGCAATTCCTGAAGAGAAACAGACTGGCTGCTGGAAGCGGTGAGCATGGTGAACTGCCGCATTTTCTCGCTGATTTCTTCGCTGCGGCTGCGCGCTGTTTCCAGGAGCAGAACAATCATCCCGATGCCTAAGCTGGCGTTCAAGAAATGATCGAAAGCAAAACGGATCAGGTAATAATCCTGATCGCTCCACTGAGGGCGGTTAATGGTATTTAGCCCAAGGAGGAAAAAGGAGCCGGCGAGCAATTTGGCGCCGTGGCCTTGCACAGCACCAGAAGCACGCCACAACATCCAGCCGGTAGCAAGACAGATGACGCTCTCGAGGAGGGACGTTTCCCAGCGGTTTCCGACGGAGTAGGGAGCTTTGCTTTCCGCGTAACAAACGGTAAGCACCAGAAGCGTGGCCATCCACAGCATCGGCCAATAGAAGCGCTTTTGGCCGACGGTGAGTTGCGCAATAGACGCAAGGAATAGCACCAGGCCGGCGACATTTGCACCAGTTACCAGGATGCGCAACGCTGAACTTGCGCCGCCGTACATAGCTAATTCGCTAAAGGATGAAATAGTGAGGAAAATCCAGCCGAGTAGCCACACCTGATAGAAAGTTTCTTTATTATCGCGGCGAAGGTGGAGAAACAAGACGAGCAGCGTCAAGCACACCGTGGCTTCAAAAAATGCGATGCCCTGGAGTCCTTGATTCGGAACCACAGCGGCTCCTCCCGGAGATGCGTAACAGGGTGCGAACAGAAAGTACTACCGTGGGGCTTCCGAAGCAGGAAGCAACGAGAGTACGTATAAATTGACGCTAACACGCTATTTTCTACATGGGCAAGCTCGCCCCACCCAGGCTGTGCCGTCACATATAATGCTGCTTGGGAGAACCACCACCTTGGATACCGAAAACATTCTCGTCGTGGACGATGAAGAGGCGATTCGAGAGGTAGTCTCGACGATGCTGGAGTCTCGCGGGTACCGATGCACCGCGGTGAGCAATGGACGAGCTGCGCAGGAGCAGGTGCGCAAGAACACGCCGGACCTGGTTCTGAGCGACATGATCATGCCGGAAATGGACGGGATCAAATTGCTGGAGTGGCTGAGGAATCACGATCCCGAAGTTCCGGTAATCATGGTGACGGCGATTCACGACATTTCTACCGCGCTGGAAGCGATACGGCGCGGTGCTTACGACTACATCCTCAAGCCCTTTGAAAAGGATCAACTGTTCCTGGGTGTGCGGCGTGCGTTGCAACATCGTAGCCTGGTGCTGGAAAACCGCAATTACCAACGAAACCTCGAGCAACAGGTCGAAGAACGTACGGCGCAATTGACTGGCGCGTTGGCGCAATTGGAACAGTCTTACGACGACACGCTGGAAGCGCTGGGAAGCGCGCTGGACTTGAAAGACGCGGAGACGGAAGGTCATTGTCAGCGAGTGACAGCGTTTACGGTGTCTATCGCGAAGTGCGTCCCGGTGCCGCTGGCTTACTTGCCGGTGCTGGCGCGCGCGGCATTTCTGCATGACATCGGCAAAATGGCTATTCCAGATTCGATTTTGCGCAAACCCGGGCCGCTGAACAATGACGAGAAGACCATCATGCGCACGCACTGCGATATTGGCTACAACATGCTGACGCGCATTCCGTTTCTGCGCGATGCGGCAGAAATTGTGCTGGCGCACCAGGAGTTTTTTGATGGCACAGGTTATCCGCGGTCGTTACGTGGGGAACAAATTCCCTTGGGGGCGCGCATATTCTCGATTGCTGACGCGTTGGACGCGATGATCAGCGACCGTCCGTATCGCAAAGCGCTGCCTATGTCGCATGCACGCGAAGAGATTCGGCGGTGTTCTGGAACACAGTTTGACCCGAAGATCGTAGAAGTGTTTCTGCAGATTCCCGAGGA
Organism: Candidatus Acidiferrum sp.; assembly: GCA_049691535.1. Taxonomy (GTDB): domain Bacteria; phylum Acidobacteriota; class Terriglobia; order Acidiferrales; family UBA7541; genus Acidiferrum. The sequence goes on along the minus strand of JBAVNY010000180.1, from coordinate 5,129 downwards.
TCACTGGCTGGAGCTACGCGAGAATCTTGGCTCGCCGCTGCGTCTGGCACACCTGAAGAACTTGTAGCCGTTGTTTAGGCTGATTTGGGCCTAACTGGCCCGTGCCAGCGCAGACGTGTTATCGTGCAGCGAGAGGTTGGCGATGGCGCTGATTCCACTGAAAACCGCATCGGAAACGGGCTACTGCGATTGTGTTTGTGGCTGCTACGAACTGGCGAGCTTGCGCGATGAAGATACGGGTAAAGGCTATTGCCCGGCGTGCGGCAAAGACCACATCGACTGGAATGCTGGTGTCGGGATTCCGCAACCGGCTCCGACGAAGGTTGAAGCCAATCAGAGTCCTGCCAAGGTGGTCACTCCGCTGCCGCGATCGGCAGACCCGCCAGCCCGTTTACGTTGAATTGACGCTATTTGCCTAAATAGAGCAGCGCAAGTAGAAACAGCCAGAGCGCATCCATGAAGTGCCAATAATAGGAAGTCACGTCGGCGGCGACGGCTCGAGTGACGTTAGCGCGATCGAAGTTGCGCAGGGATACATACAGCAAGGCGCCGACTCCTCCGATCAAATGCAAGGCGTGAGCGCCGGTAAAAATATAAAAAAAGCTGCTGGCTGGATTGGAGGCGAGATAGATTCCCTGCCCTGCCAATTGCTTCCAGGCAACAACTTGTCCAATGAGAAAGAGCACGCCGAAACCGGTGCTCATCGACCAATACTTCTTGAAGCCGGGAAGATCCGCCTTTGCCAGACACTTGCGGGCCAATTCCACTGTCCCGCTACTTGCCAGGAGAACCACTGTGTTGATCCAAAGCAGCGCAGGAATCCGTACGGACACCCAGTCAGTGCTTGCCCCTTTACGGACCAGAAAGGCGCTGGCCAGCGCCATGAAGAACATCAGTATAGAGACAATGCCCAGAGCGATGCCGGTGTAGTATCGCTTTGGCGAAGGTCTTCCCTTTCGCCCTCCTCGCTTGCCATCGTCGCCACCACCGTTTCCGCCTGCAGGTGGAGTTGTACCCTCGTTACCGCCGCCCTTTTTCTCAATGATTAACTCAATATCTGGTGTGGATGTTGTGCCCGGCATGCTGGTTCCTTCCTAACTCAACGTGCTTTCTGGTCCAGCAGCTCGGGCGCGAGGTGCTGCGGTGCAAAATCGTTCGAAAAACCGGCCGGGAATTCGTAAGCGCCTCGATATACCGTGGGCAGCGTGTCGCCAAAATTCGCTTCGGGCGCTGGGGAAGGGATACTCCATTCGAGTGTGGAGGCGTGCCACGGGTTGTCTTCTTCCAACTGCCTGCGGCGAAGCAAGGTGCTGGCAAAATTGAAAACGAAGAGCAATTGGGCTGCAACTGTCCAAAGAGTCGCTAGAGTCACAATGGTCCGGAAAGACCCGCCACCCGCCGCCAAGACGGCGCGCTGCGAGGGAGATAGCATTTGCGATTGCGCCAGCAGCCCCATCCAATGCATAGGCATAAAGATGCAGTAGACGCCCGCAAAGGTCATCCAAAAATGAGCTTTGCCTAGTGGCTCGCTGAGGCGGCATCCAAACAACTTTGGAAACCAGAAAAACAAGGCGGCGAGAATCGCGAAGGTGGCGGCCACGCCCATCACCAGATGGAAATGTCCAACGACAAAATCTTCGCTGACTGCAGCCTTGGCCAAATCGTGGCGGGCTAGGAATAGTCCGGATAGGCCACCGGCAATAAACAAAGAGACGAAGCCGATGGCGAAAAGCATCGAGGCGCTGAGCTCAATCCGAGCGTTCCACAGGGTCACAAACCAGCTGGCCATTAAAATCATTGCTGGAACGCCCAGCGAGGAAGCGAGCACCGCGAAAACCAGCGGCGCATAGGGGTTCATGCCGGTGGCAAACATGTGGTAACCCCAAACACAAAAGCCAACTAGGCCGACACTGCAGAGCGCCAAGACGACGAGCCGCTCTTTCCAGACAGGCTTGCGGGAAAAGGTGGCGATCAGATGGGTCACGATACCGAAGCACGGCAACATGGCCACGTACACTTCGGCTTGCGCAAAATACCAGAACAGCCGTTGCCACAGTACCGGCAGGCTGCCTTGTCGCACCAGGCTTTGCGGTTGCTGCGCAAGGAAGCTGGCTGCGGAAAAGAAGTTGGAGCCAAGCAGGCGATCGCTCAGCACCGCGCTGCATCCAGCGAGCAGCACACTGAAAATCAGCATACTGAGAATGGCGTTCAAGAACCAAGCCCAGACAGTCACCGGCATTCGTGGCAGGGTCATACCGGTGGCGCGAAGTTCGATCGTCGTGACGGTAAAGTTCACAGCGCTCAAGAGGGCGGCCACCGAAAAAACTGCCGCGCTGATTAGCCAAACGTCGATCCCTGATTGCATTGGGAAGAAGAAGGAGGCGGTCATGCCGAGCAGCGAAGCGACCGTCATCCATAGCGAAACGAGGTTCAGCACGGGAAAGGCCATTTCTTCCGCGCCGATCTGAAGTGGTAGAAGAAAATTACCGAATCCAAGCTGCGGAGCCGCCGTGAGCACAAAAAATACCATCAGCGAGCCGTGTAAGAGTCGCACGGCGGCATAGCGCTCGGGAGTGTTTTCGAAGCTAGCCAGAAATGGAATTGCAGTGTCTGGCCATGAACTATGGACACGCAGCAAGGCGGAAAGGATCATGCCGACAAAAACGCTGAGTAGGGCCAGCCATAAGTACTGAAGACCGATGGTTTTGTGATGGGTATTAAAGAGGTAGCGAGAGACAAACCCGGCGTGGGCAGAGGAATTCGCGTTGGCGCCGTCGTCGTTTGTGACCATGGAGGTGCGCTGCCGCCCCTGGGCGGTTTCGCCTGAACCTGATCCGGTATATTACCGCCTGCCTGCGGAATTGCAAAGACGGCGCAACGCTCGCTTCTGGCTTATGGGGACTCCCTGATAGCGGTGGGGCGGTGTATGATTCTGGGCAAGTTGGCCGCCCACCAGCACAACCATTCCGAGGAGGATAGCTGCATGATCAAGAAAGCGGTTCTTATTTCGTTGGCCTGGTTGGTCAGTATTTCGGTCGTCAGCGTTGGCATGGTGGCACAAACTACGCAGACTCCATCTTCCACGCAAACGGCGCCTGCCGATACGAGCAAATCCAAGGCAAACACCAAGCAGGCTCCGCCCGACCCATCCAAGATTCCTCAGGCACCCGGAGGCGGGAACGGCAAAGTGTGGGCAAACACATCGACGAAGGTTTACCACAAGGAAGGCGACGAGTGGTACGGCAAGACCAAGCACGGTCAGTATATGACCGAGGCGGATGCGCAGAAAGCCGGGTACCACCTGGCGAAATCAGGCGACGAAAAACCTAAGGACACGACGAAAAAGTAGACCATTCACTTCACAACGGGCCGCTCTTTCCAAGCGGCCTTTTCCCTTTATACTGGACTGCGGAGGATCTTTTTTCGCGGAAAACAAAAACGATCCCGCGGCCCTGTGGGATGGGCGCTTTGCGCGAAGCAAGCCCGTGTATGGTCAAGCGCCAAATATTTGGACGAGGGGAGAATGCGCAGCGGAAAAGGCGCGGTGGTGCGTCTTCCGCAAAAAGTGAGAAACCGATCCGGGCTGGTGCGCGTTTGAGGTTACTGAAATTGCTTCTGGAAAGATGCGAACTGCTCACGCAGTGTTTCTAATTCCCTTCGCAGAACACTGACTTCCTCTTCTAGTTGAGCGATTCGTTCCGCATTTGCAGAGGCCGAGGTTCCTGCCGGTGCGCCAAAAATCCTGTCGTCATTGGCTGGAAGCGCCGCGGCAGCATCACCACCCAACAGATGCATGTAGCGAGCTTCTTTGGTTCCAGCTTGACGCGGTAACACTCTCACGAGTGGCGGTTCGCGCCGCATTAGAAGATTTAACGCGGAGTGAACTCCATCCAGATCTTCAAAGGCATACATGCGTTCCGCGCGGGTGCGAAGTTCACCCGGCGTTTGCGGGCCGCGCAGAAGCAAAACACAGAGCAAGGCGATTTCATGACGGTGGAAATTGTAGAGTTCATTTAGGCGATGTTCGAACTTGGCGACTCGTGAATCACCGCCTGCGGAACGCACCAGCGCTTGATCGGAAAGTGATCGCAGGGCATGGCGAACCGATTCTTCTTCGAGCGACATGACCGGTTCGCGATTGGATTTCTGGTTGCAGGCGTTGACTAAGGCATTCAGGGATAGCGGATAATATTCCGGGGTGGTTGCTTCTTTTTCGACCAAGGCGCCCAAGACGCGCAGTTCTACTTCCGAGAGTTCCAGTGCCATTGCAAAATCATAGCAGGGAGAAAGACCAACGTTCAGGCTACATGAACATGGCGAGAGCAAAAGTGTACTGGATGAACTTAGAAATTCAGGGCGTGGCCGAGACTTGCCTAATAGTTCGCTACTCGGCTGAGTTCCAGACGTACAAATACGAGCCGTCGCTAGCGGTGGCCACTTTGCGTCCCGCCTTGCGGGTAGCGCGATTCAGGGCGGAGCGAACCTTTTCCTTGGACTCTTCCAGTCCGGCCAAGGGCACTTTAATGGCTGCGCCCTTTTCCAGGCGGTCCAGGTCTTTCAGAATCTCGGTGACTACCAACTTGTGTTTCCCGTTGCGACCTTGAGGAACATCGGTCTGCATCATGGCGGTGAAGTGCAATTTTTGCGATTTCTTGGAGCGAATAGCAGTCATGGGCGTCATCCCAATTACACAAATAAACTTAACCTATCCTTATCGTATCAAGGCGTATTCCTAATTGCAAGTGAAGATTACGTAGAGCAAACGGCGCGTCACATTCTGCAGGCGATGTCGATTCTACTCGCCACACGAGCCACCGTAGTCGCGCTGCCATCCTCGCGAGTGGTGGTGCAAAAAAAGTTTTAAAGAGTTGACCCATATCTTTTCCGGTTTGTTAGTGTTTTCTCAGGCAGGTGAATGATGCCGACGAAGACGCATTTTGAAAAAGTTACACTCGAAGAAGTGAAACGGATCATGGAACTTCGAGCCAAGCTGGAAGCGAAAGACGATCTTCCTGCCGAGCCGATCGTGATCGCGGTCAAAGAGTCAGAAGTAAGATCCGCAAAGGTCGCCCAGGGAAAAGGCGTGCTGGGATGATTCCTCGATTCGATATTTTCATATTGGAAGATGG
>JBAVNY010000179.1:0-1695 GCA_049691535.1 Candidatus Acidiferrum sp. | reverse complement strand
GAGTAAAACAATATCCGCATGCTCCAGATTTTCGGGAGACTGACCGTCGTCATTGATCATGCTGAAGTTGAGCGCATCGATCCTCTTGAAATAGTCGGCGTTAAGCATGTGCTGCGCGCCGGCTCTCGGCGTATAGTTTTGCCCGAGGTAGGATTTGAACAACGTCAATATCGGCTCAAGGACAGACAAGCAGGGCGAGCCGGACGCCTCGCACCCGGCCTGAAGTCGGTTGGAAAGGTTGGAATCGACGAGCGTAAAGAGAACGATTCCGGGCGCGTTCTCGATCTCGGCAATCACTCGATCGAGTTGGGTCGCGGTGCGCACCAGCGGATAGACATGTTCGATCGACGCGACTCCTTGATATTGCGCGGCAGCGGCCCGCGAGGCCGCGATCAGCGTTTCGCCGGTCGAGTCGGAAACCAGGTGAAGATGGAAGTAACTGCGGCCCAACGCGGTCCCCAGAGGTCAATCACGAACACTTATAACCAGCGCGATGGCTTGTGGACAGGCGTGTAGAACTGGCCAGCTCAGTCCTGGACGTTAGCGCTGCCCGGCGGGGCGCGTTCGACGACTCACAGTCGCTACGGTTGGGAGAAGTTTAGCGCCGCGGCGAAGATCGATATGAATTGCGGGGATAATTAGAACAACGTGCCCATGGTGTTTGGGAATGGCCGGAGTTCGTTAACGAAATCTTAACCATCAGGAGTTCCGCTGCGGCAGGGTCGCGGATTTGCGGCAAGTGTGACTGTTCGCCGGTCTGGATGAAATCGAATGTGCGTAAACGACCCCCCAAAAGAGAAGAATCAGTTCAGAATCTTAATTGTATCTTTTTGACGCCCTGATGGCCCTGGCTTGTGCTTGCGGGACGCAATGCCTAATCCCGGGCATTCGAGCGGCTGAGCGAAACCACGTGTGAAGTGAATTTCGAATGGTGCTTTGGGTTAAGGCTCTGCACATCATCTCCGTCATCGCTTGGATGGCCGGGATGCTCTATCTGCCGAGGCTGTTCGTCTACCATGCCGAGGCGGCGAAGGGTTCGGAGGCGTCGGAAACCTTCAAGGTCATGGAACGACGGGTCCTCAAGGCCATCGTCGATCCATCGATGATCCTGGTCTTTTTGACCGGATTTACCCTCGTTTATCTGACTGGAGATTGGCGGGACGGATGGTGGCAGGCGAAATTCATTCTGGTTGTCGGCTTGGCGGGGCTGCACGGTTATTTTGCCCGCTGCGTTCGCTCTTTTGCCGAGGACCGCAATGAGCGGCCTGCCCGTTTTTATCGGTTTTTGAACGAGGCTCCGACAATACTCATGATTTTCATTGTGGTGTTAGCGGTGGTGAAGCCGTTTTGACCCCCCTTCGGGCAAAAGCCTGTCTAGCGGCACAAAATGCCTGTTCAATAATTACGCGAACGCGACTATGAACCGGCGCCCGTGCTTATCAACCCGGGTTCCACCTAGCGGCGCCGGATCGCCCGATCCAACTTTCGCCGCGCGGCCTGACGCGACCAACTTCACCTCGAATCGTCAGCGCCATCACCCATCATGTCTAATGACTTTGCAGGTCTGAGGGACCGAAAGTCCGAGTAAAGGTCCGCCCATGCGGGAAATGAAACTCAAGGAATTAAAGCAAAAATCGCCAACCGAGCTCTTGGCGTTTGCGGAAGAGAACGACGTTGAAAACGCGTCGATCATGC
>JBAVNY010000178.1:0-1801 GCA_049691535.1 Candidatus Acidiferrum sp. | reverse complement strand
TACCGCTTAGGGTCTCCAGTTAAGTTTACCGCTACTATCGTTATGGATGACGATGAATCGCATGAACTTCAGAGTCCAACGACTCGCTTTTGTGCCGGTATCCTCGATTACATCGGCTCGCGTCCCTTGCACCAGCAGCGCCCCGCTGCCTCATGTGTGTTTGCCATGCTGACGCCGAAGAGTCTCCTGCGGCTCGCCACGCCCCCCTATTTGTTTCAGCCTCTGCAGGTCTTCCGCAGGTTGCGTCTCGAGTATTTCTGGCGCTCCAAGAACGAAGCGCTGGTGCTCCTGCCCTGGGGCCTGCCCATCAAAATCAACCCGCAAGAAGCCGTGGGACATGAGATCGCCGCCCAGGGAGTCTATGAACGCGAAGTGACCGAAACGCTGTGGCGGCTAACTGATCCAGGCGATTTGGCCATCGACGTCGGCGCGAACATTGGCTACACCACCAGCATTCTCGGCGTCCGGGTCGGCCCTAAAGGGCAAGTTCATTCCTTCGAACCCCACCCTCAAGTATTTCAGTCGTTATCGGAAAATGTTGCGCGGTGGCAACGCGATGCCAGGTGTGGCGTTTTTATCCCCCATCAGTCAGCGCTGGGTCAGGAAAGCGGCAGCGCGCTGTTGCGCACGGATGACTGGTTCAACACCAATCGCGGAACCGCTTGGATTTCTGAGGAGAAAGAAACCGCCGCGAACCAGCAAGTCTGCGAAGTGCCCATGCAAAAGCTCGACAGCATTTTCGCCAGCAACGAAGCCATCGGCATCGTGAAAATGGATGTGCAAGGGCACGAACTTGGCGTGCTGCAAGGGATGTCACGCCTGTTGGAATGCCGCGCCGTACGCGACATCGTGTTTGAAGAAGAAAAACCGTTTCCCGCCCCAACCCACCAATTCCTCAAAACTTTTGGCTACTCGATCTTTGGACTTCAAGGATCCTTCACCAGCGTGCAGTCTCTACCTGACACTCAGCCTGCTTCCGACCCCCAGTGGGGACCCGTCCCTAACTATCTAGCGACACGCGATCCAGTCAGAGCCCTCGCCAGGCTCAAACCCTTACTCTGGCGCTCCTTCGGCTTCAGCAAGTTTCTAGGGAACTAAAGAAATTGCTCAGCGGGAGAGCCAGCCGCCGTCGACTGCCAGGACGTGGCCGTGGATGTAGTCACTGGCGCGGGAACAGAGAAAGACGGCTGCTCCGGCGAGATCGGCGGGGTCGCCCCAACGGCCAGCGGGAATGCGCTCGAGAATTTGACGGCTGCGAGCCGCGTCATTGCGTAGAGCAGTTGTGTTGTCTGTGGCCATGTAGCCGGGAGCGATCGCGTTCACATTAATTCCCTTGGCGGCCCATTCATTCGCGAACGCGCGGGTCAGTTGGACGACGCCCCCTTTTGCCGCAGCATAAGCCGGAACAAGAATTCCGCCCTGGAAGGAAAGAACCGAAGCAATATTCACGATCTTTCCGGGAGTGGCCTGTTTGAAGATCTGGCGCGCCGCAAGTTGCGAGAGGCGAAAGACCGCGGTCAGATCGACGGAGATCACTTGATCCCAATCTTCGAAAGAATACTCGGTGGCAGGCGCGCGACGGATGATGCCGGCATTGTTGACGAGGATATCGAGCGAGCCAAATTCCGCCACAGTTTTCTCGATCAGAGCGGAGCAGCCATCGGCGTCAGCAATGTCGCCGGGGAAATAAGCGGAGCGGCGCCCAAGCGCTTCAATGGCGGCAGGGGTAGTTCCGGGATGTGGATCGCGGCCGTGGCAGGCAACATTCGCACCGGCTTCCGCAAGAGCAAGGGCGATGGCC
>JBAVNY010000177.1:0-1865 GCA_049691535.1 Candidatus Acidiferrum sp. | reverse complement strand
GCTTGCCCGGGCGTACCCATCATCGAGGTCTGACTCTTCTGATTGAAGATGTAGGCGCTGTGCTTCAGCCCGGCGCATCGTTCCAATCACCGATATTGCCCGCGAGAAATTTCGTCAAACGGGAGCGTGAAGCTAGAGAGGCGAGTCAATCTCGCCGTCCTGTTTTTTGATTTAAACTCGGAGAAAAAAAACCTAACGCGCAGGCACAACCGCATCCAACACATCGCGCACCTTCTCCACCAGCCCACTGGGCGTGAACGGTTTCTGCAAAAAGGAAACCCCCCGCTCCAGCGTCCCACCCTGCGCAATCACGTTATACGTATAACCCGACATATACAGCACGCGCATCGACGGCTGTCGCGCTAAAATCCGTTTCGCCAGCTCGCGCCCGCTGATTCCCGGCATGATCACGTCGGTCAGCAGCAAATGAATCTTGGCCCCATTGCTTTCCGCAAGCCGCTCCGCCTCTTCCGCGTTGCGTGCCTCCACGACCGTGTATCCCTTAGCGGCCAGCACCGTTCGCGTAAGCTCCCGCAAATCCGGCTCGTCTTCCACCAGAAGAACCGTCTCCGTCCCCATCTTTACGCGGTCTTGAGGTGTTGCCTTCGCCGCGGGGAGCGTCTCCACCGCCTCATCCACACGCGGCAGATAAACCTTAAACGTCGTTCCGCGTCTCAGCTCGCTATACACCCAAATATATCCGCCGCTCTGTTTCACAATGCCGTACACCGTGGACAACCCCAGTCCCGTTCCGCGCCCGCTCTCTTTCGTCGTATAAAACGGCTCGAAAATATGCACCACGGTCTCCGCGCTCATCCCCGTGCCGGTATCGCTTACAGCCAGCATCACGTACCGCCCCGGCCGCACCGTAGCATGATCTCGCGCATAGCCTGCATCCAACTCCACATTCGCCGTCTCCACAATCAACCGTCCGCCATCCGGCATCGCATCGCGCGCATTCACCACCAAATTCATGATCACTTGTTCGATCTGCCCAGGATCCGCCTTGATCGCTCCCACAGGCGCGTCCGCGACCGTCAACATCTCAATATCCTCGTCCATCAATCGCCGCAGCAATTTGTCCAGCCCAATCACGATGCTGTTCAGATCGAGCACCTTCGGCTGCAATACCTGCCGCCGGCTGAACGCCAGTAGCTGCCGCACCAACCCCGACGCCCGCTCCGAAGCATCCTCGATCCGTTCGATGTCCGTCTTCAGCTCCGGCAATCCCTTCGCGCGCATCAGCGCCAGTTCTGTATATCCCTTGATGATCGTCAGCAAATTGTTGAAGTCATGCGCGATCCCCCCGGCCAACCGTCCCACTGCTTCCATCCGCCGCGCCTGCTGCAGCTGCGCTTCAAACTGTTTCCGCTCGGTGATATCGACGATGATTCCTTCCATTAGCGGATGCGAATCGCTCCCCGGCACCACCACCGCCGTGTCGCTGACCCAAATGACCCGTCCATCCTGACGAATCACCCGGTACTCCGCCTGGAACCTCTCTCCACGCTTGCTGGCTTCCTCGGCCGCTTCCACCACCAGGTGATCTTCCGGATGCACGTGGCGCATCCACTTCCGCGAATTCGCCAGCCAATCGTCCACGCTGATCCCGAACATCATTTCCACTTGCGGGCTCACGTACAACCACTGCCCCTCGACGCCCAGTTCCGCGATATAACTGATCGCGGCAACCTGTTCGACCAGCGTCCGATACTTCGCTTCCGCCTCTTCACGAAATTTCTCCGCCCGGTAACGGTCCGAAATATCCCGGCCCACCGTCACGACGCCGCGATCCGGCAGCAGCGTAACGCTCATCTCCATCGGTAAGGGTTGGCCGTCGCGATGAATCGTTAGCGGCCCGAACC
>JBAVNY010000176.1:0-4343 GCA_049691535.1 Candidatus Acidiferrum sp. | reverse complement strand
GGCCGTGCATGTGAGCAAGAGCACGATCTTGCGGCGCTACGCTCCAGACTCGATTAAATTTGATGATGCGAAACCAAGTACGTTGGACGAGATTAAGGCCGGCGATCAACTGAGAGCGCGCGGGGCGCGCAGCGCGGATGGCGGGGAATTCACCGCAGACGAGATTGTGACCGGAGCGTTTCGCAATATTTCGGGGACGATTGCTTCGGTGAATCTTGGTGCGGGAGCGATTACTTTGACCGACCTGGTAACCAAGAAACCGGTAGAAGTGAAGGTGACGGCGGATTCGCAAGTGCGGAAATTGCCAGCACCAATGGCACAACGGATTGCAATGAGGTTGAAGGGCGGCGCGCCGGATGAAAACGGTAATGCGGCTGCGCCTGGAGGCGGGGCGAATGGTGCGGCAGCCGCGCAGCCAGCACCAGCGCAGGGAGCGGGGAATTCGGGTGGCGCTGGGATGGCTAGTGGAGGCCCCGGTGGTCCTGGAGGGCCGGGCGGGGGTGCGCGCGGAGCAGGCGGCGACTTGCAGCAGATGTTGGCCAGACTACCGGCGAATACGCTGGCGGATTTTCAGAAGGGCGATGCGGTGATGATTGTGGCGACATCCGGTCAGAAAGAATCGCAGGCCACGGCGATTACGATGTTGGGCGGGGTTGAACCGATTTTACAGGCTTCTCCACAAGGAGCCTCTATTTTGACGCCGTGGAGTTTGAATAACGGTGGCGGGGCAGACGCAGGCACACCTTAAGCGTACGGACGCGTCCAATAAATCAAGCCAGACAGGACTAAAGGAAGAGAATGCAACAGAGAGCTAGCCAGGAAATGATGCGGAAGACGTGTATTGCGTGTCTGGTGATCGCGTTGGTTTGGTTGATTGCTGTGAGCAGCGCGGTGGCGGCGCAAACTAGCAATGGAATTATTCGTGGGCAGGTGACGGACCCCTCGGGGGCAGCGGTTGTGGGAGCCACAGTTTTGCTGACGACGCCGAGCGGCGGTTCGATGGATTCCACGACAAATAAGGAAGGCATTTATGAGTTTAAAGAACTGCCGCCTGGAAAATATGAAGTGAAAGTGGTGGCCACGGGCTTTGGGCAATTCGACAAGCCTGGCGTTGCGGTGGCGCCCGGACAAACGGCGCGAGTGGATGCTCCGCTGACGATCCAGGTTCAACAGCAAACGGTGGAAGTGACGGGGTCGAGCACGCAGGTGGATGTGAACCCCGCGAACAATGCGAACGCGATTGTGATTCAGGGCAAGGACCTGGATGCGCTTTCGGACGATCCCGACGAACTGGAATCGCAGCTTCAGGCGTTGGCCGGTCCTTCGGCTGGACCGAACGGCGGACAAATTTATATTGATGGCTTTACGGCCGGGCAATTGCCACCGAAGGCGTCGATTCGGGAAATTCGTATTAACCAGAATCCGTTCTCGGCGGAATACGACAAGCTGGGATACGGGCGCATTGAAATTTTGACCAAGCCGGGTACGGATCAGTTGCACGGACAACTTATGCTGAGCGGAAACTCGTCGGCATTTAACGCGCGCAACCCGTTTGAGCGAATTCCGGAGGGCACATCGCCACCGGATTATCACTCGACGCTGTTCAGCGGAAATATCGGCGGACCGATTAATAAGAAGGCCTCGTTCTTTTTGAACCTGGAGCAGCGCAACATCGGGAATTTGAATGTGGTGAGCGCGACGGTTCTCGATCCCAATTTCAATATCGTGCCTTATAGCGCGGCGCTCGCGAACCCGCAGACGCGAACCAATCTGAGTTCGCGACTCGATTATCAGCTGACGCCGAGCAACACGCTGACGGCGCGATACCAATATTGGCGCGATTCCGAGAACGATAACGGCACGGGGGGATTCAGTCTTTTAGAAACGGGATCGAATGAGCTGACCGTGGAGCACACGGTGCAAATCACGGATACGGACATGCTGAGCCCGAGCACCATCAATGAACTACGTTTTCAGTATGTTCATTCGAGCAACGACACCATGCCGCTGAACAGCACCCCAGAGGTTTCGGTGGGCGGTGCGTTCAACGGGAATGGCAGCGGGGGATTTAACGTTTCGGATTTGCAGAATCGTTACGAAGTCCAGGAAATGGTGTTCAAGAATTTTGGCAAGCACGCAATGAAGATTGGCGGGCGGCTGCGCGCCACGAACGATGTGAACACTGCGACGGACTACTTCGCGGGGCAGTTCACGTTTGGATCGCGGACGATGCCGGGATGCGTGGTTACACCAACGAACAACTGTTTGATAACGCCGATTCAGGCGTACCAAATTACGGAACAGGGATTGGCGAATGGGCTGACGATTCCGCAGATTCAGGCGCTGGGCGGAGGAGCGAGCTTTTACACGCAAAACGTGGGAGCGCCGACGTCGACAGTGACGCTGATCGATGTGGGGTTGTGGGTGCAGGATGATTGGAAGGTGCGGCAAAACGTAACGATCAGCTATGGTTTGCGTTTTGAGAGTCAGAATAATCTGGCGAATAGGGCGGACTTCGCGCCGCGAATCGGAATTGCGTGGGGAATTGGCGGAAACGCGAAAAATCCGCCGAAGACGGTGTTGCGTGGCGGATTTGGCATGTTCTATGACCGGTTCACCTATGACCTGGTGCTGCAGGACGTACGCTTCAACGGGGTTACGCAGCGACAATTCCTGGTGCAGAATCCGTCGTTCTTTTTGGGCAATATTCCTATGAGCGGGCCGTTGCCGGTAAGTACTGCGCCGACGCAGTATGTGCAGAATCCGAACTTGCATGCGCCGTATACGATTCAGGCTGGAGTAACGCTGGAGCGGCAGTTGAGCAAGGCCGCAAATGTTGCGTTTACGTATTTGCAATCGCGCGGGGATCGCCAGCTTTATATCAACAATCTAAACCCGGCCGATCCGGTGACGGGACTTCGTCCGAATGTGGACGCTGGCAACTTGTTTCAATATCAGTCCGAGGGCACGTTTAAGCAGAAACAATTCATCGTGAACGGGAGTGTTCGATTGGGAGCGAAACTATCGCTGTTTGGCTATTACGTGTTGAATTATTCGAACAGCGACACCGCGGGAGCCTCAACGTTTGCGTCGAATCCGTACGATTTGCAGCAGGATTACGGGCGCTCCGCGTTCGATATTCGGAACCGGGTGTTTATGGGTGGCACGATGGGGCTGCCGCGCGGTTTTCGTTTGAGTCCGTTTATGATTGTGAGTTCTGGGATTCCGTTCAACATTACGACGGGACAAGATTTGTATCAGGATAATATTTTCAATACGCGGCCGGCGTTTGCGACGTGCGCGCCGGCAACGCAAACGAAATTTGGATGCTTCGATGCGACGCCCGCGGCGGGATACACACCAATTCCCATCAATTATGGCGAGGGGCCGGGCCGATTTACGTTGAACGTGAGGGTGAGTAAGACATTCGGATTTGGTCCCGTGTTGGAAAATGCGTCGAGTGCCGGCGGGCAAGGCGGCGGTGGAATGGGTGGAGGGACGTTTGGTCGTGGCCCGGGCGGCGGGGGCGGCGGGCGTGGTGGTGGAGGCGGCGGACGAGGGATGTACGCAGGGGCGACAAATAAGCGGTACGCGCTGACGTTAAGTGCGAGCGTGCGGAATATTTTTAACAATGTAAACCTGGCTGCGCCGATTGGAAATTTAGGGTCGCCATCGTTTGGAGAATCGAATCAATTAGCGGGGCGACCGTATGGGGATAACACTTCGAATCGTAGGATCGACCTGCAGCTCAATTTTACCTTTTAGCGCTTGACGCGGCAGATTTTCAGGAATGTAGAGATTGTGCGTCGTGGTGCGTTGTTGCGCGCCGACAACATACTTGTTGAAACGTGTGCGCCTAGACTTCAAGTTGTGAACGTGAATCCGGCGTAACCAGTTCTCCTTCCCACCGTGCGATGACCGCGCTGGCAAGACAATTTCCGATTACGTTGACGGCGGTGCGCGCCATGTCGATGAGCGCGTCGACACCAAGAATGATGAAGATAGGCTCAGTGGGCAGATGAAACGTGGCGGAAGTGGCGAGCAAAACCACCAGCACCGCGCGGGGAACTCCGGCAACACCTTTGCTGGTGAGCATCAGAGTGAAAACCATGAGGAGTTGCTGCGACCAGGACATGGGGATTCCAGCGGCTTGCGCGACAAAAATAGAAGCCATGGCGAGATAGAGCGTGGAGCCATCGAGATTGAAGCTGTAGCCGGCGGGAATCACGAAAGCCACGATGCGGCGCGGGACGCCAAATGCTTCCATGCACTCCATGGCGCGGGGAAGGGCGGCTTCGGAGGTGCTGGTGGCGAAGGCGATGGTGGCGGGCTCGGCGATGGCC
>JBAVNY010000175.1:0-1969 GCA_049691535.1 Candidatus Acidiferrum sp. | reverse complement strand
CAGGCTGAAGCGTGCTGATGCGGTTCGCTACGAAGAGGTCCTTGACGAGCAAGGTAGCGCATTGGAACTGGTTAACGGGCGGAGACTACGGGATTGCTTGAGGTTGAGGCTAAGGCGTGGAGGGAGGCGGTGTAGGGGGGTTGGGCTACGCCGCGTTCAGTGAAGATGGCGGTGATGTAGCGGTTGGGGGTTACGTCGAAGGCGGGGTGGGCTGCGGGGACGTCTGGGGCTATGCGGATGCCTTGGAAGTGGGTGACTTCGGCGGCGGACCGCTGCTCGATGGGGATGTGGTTGCCGTCGGGAATGGAAAGGTCGAAGGTGGAAATGGGCGCGGCGATATAGAAGGGAACGTTGTTTTCTTTGGCGAGGACGGCCATCTGGTAGGTGCCAATTTTGTTTGCGGTGTCGCCATTCGCGGCGATGCGGTCCGCTCCGGTGACGATCGCGCCCACTTCGCCGGTCTTCAGAAAATGACCAACCATATTGTCGGTGATCAGCGTGAGCGGAATTCCGCCCCGATGAAGTTCCCAAGCGGTGAGGCGGGCACCTTGCAAGTACGGACGCGTTTCGGGGACGAGAACATGAATCTTCCGGCCTTGCTGGTAGGCCACGCGAATGACGCCCAGCGCTGTGCCGATGCCGGCAGTTGCGAGTGCGCCGGCATTGCATTGGGTCATGACTTGGCCGTGCTGGGGCATGAATGCGGCACCGAAATGGCCGATGGCTTCGTCGATGGCCTTCTTTTCCAGGTGAACGGCCTTGGCTTCTTCGACCAGCGCCGCGCGAATTGTAGCCAGGTCCGCTGAAGAAGCCAGCAATTCCGCAAAGCGATTTTTCATCCGTTGCAGAGCCCAGAAAAGATCAACCGCGGTGGGTCGAGTCTTGCTCAAAACTTTGCAAATTTCAGCGAACTCCGCCTTCAACGCATCGACTGAAGTGGCTTTCGACTTCTGCACTCCAATGGCGACGCCCATCGCCGCAGCAACGCCAATGGCGGGAGCGCCGCGAATGACCATTTCGTGAATCGCTTTGGCGACGCCTTGATAATCGGTATAGGTGTAGCTGATTTCTTCGGCGGGGAGGCGGCGTTGATCCAACATGACGACGCCGTTTTCGGTCCATGCAATGGGCTGAGCAACGTACATTCTTCTAATTTATCTCCATGTCTATTGTAACGGATGAACTGCGATCAGCGAAAAACTCAGTGCTTGGGCATTTGCGTGAAACCATGCGTGCCGAGCAAGGCAGCAATCGCGATCAAGGAATTGTAGCCGAGATGCATTAAGTAACTGGCGAAGACGCTGCCGGTCCGGGCACGAACGAGAGTGAAGATGATGCCCACAACAATCAGCACGGTGACCAGGGTCCATGTCCAACCTAGTTGGTAGCCGTGCATCAAACCAAAGAGAATTCCCGTAAGGAAAATGGCTGGGGCGACGCCGAACGAGCGCGCAAATAACGGGTACAAATATCCGCGAAACAGAGTCTCTTCTACCAGTGGAGCGACAAACACAGCCATAGCCATGAAGAGCAAGGCGGTTTGCCGGTATTTAAAAAGTTCCTCGACGGGAAGATTCTCGGGCGTTTTCAAGCGCGAACTAAGGATGGCCACGAACAAAGAGAGGCCGCAACCCGTGAATACGTAGACGAGCGGGTTGCGCGGGAGGCTACCTGCACTGAACGGTTTGATTTTGCGCCAGCCCAGGCTGCGCCAGAATGGTTGGCCGCGCAAGATAGATAAGGTGACATAGAGAAAGAAAAAAATCGCGGCGTACCAGAGAAGCATGCTGCCGATGGCAAATTGCGGCTTGGAAATCAAATATTGCTCAAGCTGCTTGGAAGTCATGCCCTTCTGCTTGGGACCGTAGAAAGCGACCAGCGTCCCTTGGATAAAGATCAGGCTCACGAAGCTATAGAGAAGAAAAAGAATCAAGTGAGGCCAAGACCAGGAAGTTTGCAAGTCTTCCGG
>JBAVNY010000174.1:0-2388 GCA_049691535.1 Candidatus Acidiferrum sp. | reverse complement strand
CCCACGCTCGAAACTCTAAAACTTCCCGCCGACATTCAGAACGGCCAGAAAAAAATCGACGATGCCATCGTCACTCTCCAGCAAGCCATTGCCCTCGCCCCGCAGGACGCGCAACTCCACGGCGGCCTCGGTCGCCTGTACCTGCAAAAACGCGATTTCCCCGACGCCGAGAAGGAACTCAAAATCGCGCTGCAATTCGACCGCAACAACCTGACCTACTGGAAAGATCTCAGCTCCACCTATTACCTCGGCGGAAATTGTCCCGCAACGCTTTCCACTCTCGACCTCATTGCCAAAGCCGAAACGCCCAACCCCGGCGCTTGGTTTATCCGCGCGCTTTGTTACGATAAACTGGAGCAAGTGCAGCCTGCTCTCGATGCGTACCATAAATTCCTGGAGCTCGATCAGAATCGCAATCCCGATCAGGTCTGGCAGGCGAATCAGCGCATCCATGTGTTGCAAAAGATGGCGGAGAAGAAGCATTAGCAGCATCGTCGGTCCGCGGTCGCGAATTTTCGCAGCCTCGGTTGTACTTTTGCTCGTATGCTCCGCTTTGCCCGCCGCTGACAACAAGGTCAAAGAGCTTCAAGATCATTTCGATCGCGAGTCCCACGCTTCCGGAAAAATTAGAACTCTGGAAAAGTTGGGCGCCGCGCAGTTTGCCTCGGCCGCCAAGGCCGATCAATCCAATGATTTCACCGAGGCCGCCTTCACTCTGGAAAAATATCGAGACAACGCCCGTGCTGCCTATGAGCTTCTTAAGAAGCAGGAACCCGACGCCGACCATCATCCCAACAGTTATCGCCAGCTCGAACTTCAAGTGCGCCGGGCTATTCGCGAAGTGGAAGAAACTATCATCATCGTTCCCGCGGAAGTTCGCCCGCCCCTGCGCCTGGTGCGCCAGGATCTCATTGAATTGGACGACACGTTGATCCGCGATCTCTTTCCTCGACGCACTCGTGAACCCGAATCCTCAGCCCCACCGCCGCCTGCGCCGGAGAGCAAGCCATGACCCGCCAAACAATCGCACGCTGGATGCTCGTTCTCGCGCTTGCTGCCATCGCCGCCGCTGCTTGGCCGCTTCGTACTTCCGCGCAGCGTCCCGAGAAGGACTATCTCTCCGACGTCGAAGCCGATAAGATTCGCGACGCGGAAACCACCAATGACCGCATCAAGCTATTTCTCACCTTCGCCGAAGATCGCCTGAAGAAATTTCAATACGAGCTCGAACATCCATCGCCCAACAAGCACCACGAAATGCTTAACTATCTGATGAACTCTTACGGTGGCTGTGTCGACGATGCCGCTGACCTCATCCAACTCGGCCTCGAAAAGCAGGACAATATTCGCCAGGGCGTCGACCTGATGGCCACCAAGACCAAGGAATTCCTGGTCATCCTCCAGAAATATCAAACTGACGGCCCCGAGAAAGAAATCTACAAAGATAATCTCGACGATGCCATCGAAGGCACCCAAGACGCCATGAACGATGCCGAAAAGGCCAAGAAAAAAGCGGCTCCTCCGCCAGTGAGGCGCAAGAGTTGAGCACTCCGCCGCGCATCACATCTCGCGTTCCCGGCGGTGAATCTATTTTTCAGCGCATGTTCACGCGCCTGGACTGCGATGGACGCCCGCCGACTTTCCACGTCGAGTTTTATCCTTACAGCAGCCTGGTCATCACCCTGCGCCGTCGTCACGATGTGATTTTCGTGCGCTTTTCCGATTTGCTGCGCCGCGCGCCAGCCGGCGTTCTGGAAAGTGCTGCCGCATTGCTGCTATCGCGTGTGTATCGTCGTCGCACCCAGCGCCAGCTTGTCGAGCCATATCTCGCCTATGCCCGTTCGCAGCGCACTCGCGAACGCATCAATCACATGCGCAGCCGTCGCGTTCGCCTCCGCCATACCGCGCCGCAAGGCCGCCACTTCGATCTCGCCGTGCTTTTCGATCAGCTCAACGAAAAGTATTTTCAGAACACGCTACTGCGCCCGCACGTTGGCTGGAGCACGCGCAGTTGGCGCCGCCAGTTCGGCTGCTACGATCCCGGCCCGAACCAAATCCTGCTCAATCGACGCATGGATCGCCCAGGCATTCCTCAATTTGTCGTGGAATATGTTCTCTATCACGAGATGCTTCACGTGAAGCATCCCACTCGCCGCAGTGGTTGCAGCTTAATTTCCCATTCGCCCGAATTTCGCGCCGAAGAAAAACGCTTCGAACACTTCACCCCAGCCAGGAAATTCCTAGACCAACTCGCCCGCTAATTCCCGTAAGCAGTTTCTTCTGGTGCCCCACGCGCCGTTTTCGCGTGTGGGGTTTTTGCGTAAATGCTTGGCACTCGACCCGTTTCCGCGTCGCACGGTTTCTACGCAAATGCTTGGCACTCAAAAC